>CAZVBB010000001.1:0-26585 GCA_964625285.1 uncultured bacterium
GATGGCAGCGGTTGTTCCTACATTACCACTTCCAATAATACTTATTTTCATTTTATGCCTATTGACATGGCTCACCACCGCCTGACCTAGCCGGGGCCAGGAGCCGATCCCGTGTGATCGGCTTTCCAAGTGTGCAAGCGAAAAGGAGACGATTGAACAATTGATGACCCCAATATCGCCGATTGAATCGATAACACGCCTCAAAGAGGTACCGCTGAAGATGCTTTGTGGAGACCCCACGGTGAGGCCCTCGCAAGACCGCCTTGACATTGGAGATAAATTTGTGCGTCCACGGAAGCAGATAACCAGCTATTTTGGGGTTCACGAGGATAACACGATGGTGCTCAAGATTCTTATCCTTTGCCACTTTCCCATAGGATTTCCAACCATCCGTTCGAATCTTCTGAATCAGAGACTCTTTATCTTGTTGGTCGATCCCCAACCAATCCAGCACGCCACCGATCGCTTCTGCAGCGTAAAAAACATAAAAACATAGGGACACTTCCCGCATTATTTTTCCTTTTCTTCTTTTTCTTCTTTGTGTTGATAAATATGGGAAGTGTACCTGTGTTTTATGTCAAGAAAAATAGAACCGTCCCCTTTCTCTATATGCTTCTTGCTATCCTTTCGTAATCCTTTCCAACCGGCTTAAAGATAATGCGTCTCTTGTTTTTGCCAGAGACAATTAACTCAATCCGAAAGTACTTATCAGGAAGAGTATCTTCAATTTTCTCTGCCCATTCAATAACGGTCACTCCTTCTCCACAAATGTATTCATCATAGCCAGTTGATTCAATTTCCTTTGCTGTTTGCAATCTAAAAAAATCTACGTGATAAAGAGGAAGCCTGCCGCGGTGCTCTTTAATGATGACAAATGAAGGGCTGCTCACATAATTTTTTTTTATACCAAGGCCCATGGCTATTCCCTGAGTTAGGCAAGTCTTTCCTGCTCCTAACTCTCCAAACAAGACAATGAGGTCACCTTGCCTGAGAGCTTTTCCTATCCTCTTACCCACTCCCCTTGTCTCAGCAGCGCTTTTTGTTTCAAGTAGCATTTTAGAAGAGATTTTTGAGAATTTCAGAAATCTCTGAGTATTTTTTCAGAGACCTCTATAAAACTCTTTGACTTTTGCTTCACCTAAAGGTAGAATAATCAAAAGGCCGGGATGGTGGAACTGGCAGACACGCCAGCTTGAGGGGCTGGTGGGAGCAATCCTGTAGGGGTTCAAATCCCCTTCCCGGCAGCAGAGGGGCGGTTAGCTCAGTCTGGGAGAGCGCTACCCTTACAAGGTAGATGTCACTGGTTCAAACCCAGTACCGCCCATACAAGTGTACCAGTACACCAGTCACCAGAGCACCAGTTTATAAGTTAACAAGTTCACAAGTTTACCGTTCTGGGTTCTGAATCTTTAAACCTTTGAACTTCTAAACCTTTCCCCTCTTTATTTCAAAAAAAGATGCTCCCTCGTATATTTCCCTGAATGATAATTTTTTTAATTTCTTCTTCTTCAGTGAAGTAGATTGTTATTTTATCCCCATAAAGAATGTTTTTTCCTCGCTGTATCTTTACGCTTCCCTCAAGGACTATGAGCAGTTTTTCTGGCTCATATAGCATCATGTCGGAATGATGGATAATTATCTCCTCTTCCAGGCTAATTACCCCGTTTCCTTCTTCAATCTCCATCTTTTCAGTTTCCTGCTCCCACTTTCCTTGCCTGCCTGCAAGCTCAATGAAATGCTCACTTTTCGGGAACAACCTCTTAATTTTGGGTTCTTCTATCACGACAGTTCTGTCCTGCAAGAGGGTGGCAGAAGCTCCACTTAACTGGAGCACTGGCTCTCCTCCCTCAACTCTCATATGAGAAAATTCTATTACTCTATCTCCAATTCCTTCTCGAAGAGGTAGCTCATCGCCTTTTGCAAAAAAGAATCCATTCCCTGTGAAAATTACCACCAGCCCCATATAAAGAAGCCGCTTAAACATTTTCAGCTTTGTCCCATTGAACGCATTTCCAATATTTTTTTCCATTTCCCTTGCGATTTAAGTATGAGCTCTATTATCTCACGCACAGCACCTTGCCCACCAGAAAGATGAGTTACATAAGTAGCTTTTTTCTTTACTTCTTTACAGGCATTGGGAACGCTTGCCGCAAACCCTGCCCTTCTCATAATAGATAGGTCAAGAATGTCATCACCAATATAAGCTACTTCCATATCATTTAATCCATACTTTTTAAGAAGTTCTTTGTAGGGTTCTTCTTTTTTACTCACTCCCTGATATACATCATCTATACACAACTCTTGTGCTCTTTTTTCGGTTGCTCTGGAGAAACGACCAGAGATGAGTGCTGTCTTTAGCCCGGCACTTCTGGCAAGCACCATTCCCTCTCCATCAAGAACATTAAAAAATTTAAATTCCTCATTGTTGCTTCCTATAACAATTCTCCCATCAGTAAGCACTCCATCTACGTCCATAACAAGCATTTTTATTTGTCTTGCCTTATCTATTATTTTTTTCGTCATTCTCTTTCTCATACAAGTGCATTAAACGTATTTCGTTTTAAGGGGTCTCTGAAAAAATACCCAGAGACCTCAAAAAATCTGTGTAATCCATATTTTATCTGTGTAATCAGAGATTTCGGACTTTTTCAGAAATCTCTTTAACAATTTTATCTATTTCTTTTAATTTCTCCAGAAGTGGTTTCAATTCATCTGGAGTAAGCATATTTTGCCCATCACAGGGAGCAGTTTTTGGCTCAGGGTGAACTTCAAAAAAAAGTCCATCGCAGCCAGCAGCAACTGCTGCGCGGGCAAGAACTTCTGCATATTTCTTTTCTCCTCCTGAAAAATCACCACCACTTCCAGGAAGTTGCGTACTATGGGTAGCATCAAAAATGACCGGGTAACCCAAGCTTCTCATTATTGGAAGTGAGCGCATGTCAACAATCAGATTGTGGTAACCGAAGGATGTTCCTCTTTCAGTGAGGATAATATTCTCATTTCCACCCGACCTTACTTTTTTAATAACATTTTCCATATCTTCGGGAGCGAGAAACTGTCCTTTTTTGATGTTGACTGCCTTACCACAATGTCCAGCCGCCAGTAACAGAGCTGTCTGGCGGCAGAGAAATGCAGGGATTTGAATCAGATCCAGCGTCTCAGCTGCCAGCTTTACTTCTTCCTGGCAGTGAACATCAGATGTAACAGGAACTCCAACCTCTTTCTTTACTCTCGCAAGAATTTTCAACCCATCTTTTATCCCTGGACCCCGAAACGAATCAATTGATGTGCGATTGCCCTTATCGTAAGATGCCTTAAAAATAAATGGCATTCCAATTTCTTCACTTATCTTTTTTATCCTCTGAGCTATTTCAAGAGAAAGGGCTTCACTTTCAAGAACGCAGGGACCAGCAATAAGCACCAGTGGACTTGCGCTTCCGATTGACACACCCCCTACTCTTACTTGCTTCTGCGCAATAAATTCTTGATTATTGATATTTGGCTTCATTGAGTTCTTCTATGGAAACAGTAGCCGTGCCCATTTTCCCCACAACTATCCCGGCAGCAAGATTTGCCAGAGACGCTGCTTCCTGCAAAGTAGCTCCACAGGAGAGGGTAAGGGCAAGAGTTGCCACAACGGTATCTCCTGCTCCGCAAACATCATAAACCTCTCGAGCAATGGTAGGAATATGGACAATCCCTCCATTCTTCTCAAGCAGACACATGCCATCTTCCCCTAATGTAACTAACACTGCTTCTTTAACTATCTTACTAAGAATCTGCCGACCCGCATCTTCTATTTCTTTTTTTTCTTTGACCTTCATCCCAATAAATATTTCAGTTTCCTGCCTGTTTGGAGTAATAATACTTGCACCCTTATATAATGAAAAATCTCTCCTTCCAGGGTCAACAATTATTCTTTTCCCCGTTTCAATAATTGTTCTGGAAAGCTCTTGTGTTATTACACCATTGCCGTGATCTCCGACAATGATTACTTCAATATCATTGAGATGCTTAAGACAATATGCAGAAATACTCTCCCTGACGGAGCCAGTAACTTCTCGTTTCTTTTCTTTGTCAATTCGCGCTAATTGCTGTTGCTGGGCAATGATACGGGTTTTTGTTGTTGTTGAATATTCATCAAGAATCATTAATCCCTGTGTGTCAATACCCTTTTCTTTCAGTTTCTTACAGAGAATTTTTCCATAAAGGTCATCCCCTATTACGCCACTGAGCAGGGCATTTCCTCCGAGCATGCGAATGTTATTAGCAATATTAGCCGCTCCTCCTGGCATAAATGATTCTTTTGTCACTTCAACGACGGGGATTGGAGCCTCACGAGAAATACGAGAAACCTCTCCCCAAAGAAATTCATCTACCATAACATCGCCCACTACAAGGACTTTCCCCTCATGAAAGCGAGAAATTATCTCTCTTTTCCTATGTTCATTAAGAATTTTCACTTAAAGAGTTCTCCTATAGCTGGCTCCAATTCTTTCAAGGAGACTTTGCGTTGAACGCTTATTAACCTCTGAAGCAATCATTACCTCTCCACCGATCTTCTCCATAATCTTTCTTTCTGCTATTTCCTTCCTCCGGTAATCTCCACCTTTCACTAAAATATGAGGTTCTAACAAGCTAATTAGCTCCTCAGTGGTATCTTCAGGAAATATAATTACATAGTCAACGAAATAAAAAGAAGAGAGGATTTCTGCTCTCTCTTCCTGAGGGACAACAGGCCTCTTGTTTCCTTTAAGTTTCCTTGTGGAGCTGTCACTATTTACAGCTACAATCAGTATGTCTCCTTTTCCTTTTGCTTCTCTCAGATAGCGAATATGCCCAATGTGGATAAGATCAAAACATCCATTGGTAAAAACTATTTTTTTTCCGACTTTTTTTTCATATTTAATAATCCCTGTTAATTCATTTCTGTCAACGACCCTACCCATTTAACTCTACCTCTTACTTCTCACTTATAGTTTATAGTTTATAGCGTATATAGCTTATGACTTATTACTTACCTCTCTGTTAATCAGCATTATCCACACCAGACCAAGAGCGCCATCCCCTCTGATGAGAAGGGGCAGCCTGTATTTATCATCGCTAAACCATATTTGAACCTTGCTTCCTTCCTTAAAAAAGTCTCCTAACCCCACTCCTTCAGGGGTAGACTCAACAACAATTATATTTCTTCTGCGCCATTTTCTTCTCTCTAAAGTCTCAAATTTAGCTTCTATGTTATGTTGCCCTGTACTAATATTCACGAAAATTGACTCTCCAACATTAAGTGGCCCTGTCCTCAGGTAATAAAAGGCGGTAGAGAGTACGTCTCTGGCATCAGGAGCGATAGAAACAGAGCTGAACGTCACATCATTATGAAATCTTTCTGCTACCTCCTGCTCCCGGTCAAAAATAACGAGCCTGCTTCTTTTCTCATTTCTTATCTCTTCTGTGCTCCTATAAGCAACAGGCAGAAGAGTATTTTTATCAATTAATGATTCTGATATATTGACCAGCGGGTATAGGAGTGAAATAGGAAAGAAAGTGCGCGAGGTAGTAAGGAGGAAATAGACCTCCTGCTCCTGCCACTTCGTTTTTCCTGCTTCCATAGTTATGGTCCCCACTGGCACTCCAAAATGAACCCGAAAAGTAAGTTTTTCTCCTACAGGAAATTCCTTCCTCTCCCAGTGCGGTGGTGAGTAAGCATCATAGGAAAGAGTACCCCCCCCAGAAGCAATGGCAAGGAATACCGCTACTCCAATCATCTTAATTTTCATCTAAATCATCCGTATTTTACAATCCCTAGTAAAAAGGGATCAAAGTCTCCAATGCACCAGTCCACCGTTCTGGGTTCCGGGTTCACTGTTCTGGGTTCTGGGTTCTGGGTTCTGAACCTTTGAACTCCGAACCTCTGAACCCTGAACCCCTAAACCTTTGAACCCTTGAATCCTTTTCTCACTCTTTACGGATTATATCATTGGCTATTTTTATGTCAATAATAAGCGCAGCTTTTCAGCTACTTCGGAAACTGTTATTTCTCGGATGCAGGAGATATGGGAACAGTTCTTTTTCCAGCAAGAAAGACAAGGAAGGTCATTCTTAATAACAATATTTCCCTCTCCATAGGGACCATTTCTAATTGGATCGGTTGGACCATAGAGCCCGATAACCTTTTTCCTTAACGCTGTTGCCAGATGCAAGGGGCCAGTATCTGAGGCGACCAGTACTTCACACCTCTCAATAAGTGCAATTAATTCCCCTAATGTAGTTGGAGGGGAGACGATTGGAGCTGAATGAGAAAGGTTTTTAATTTTCTCTGCATCCTTTCTTTCTCCCGGTCCATAAGTGATAATAACGGATACGTCAGTAAAATTTGTCTTAATTTTATCAGTTAGAAGGGCATATTTTTTTAGTGGCCATCTCTTGGTCAGCCAGGTAGCTCCAGGGTGAAGAATGACTATTTTTCGTCTATTATCTATCTCTTTCTTTAAAAATGCATCAATATACTTTTTCTCTGCCTCGCCGGTGGTAATTCCAAAAGAAATTTCTCCTATTTCAGCTCCCACCCGCCGTGCAAAGTTGAGATTTTTATCAACAATATGAGATGCTCCACCCTCACTTACTTTAAAATTCGTAAAAATGGTGCTCGGCCATTCTACTCTGAAACTGCCTGCCTCAAAACCCAATCTTATTGGAGTCCGGCTTAGCCAAGCTAATACCCCTCCCCTCATATCTCCCTGTAACTCAAGCAAGAGGTCATATCTATCTGCCTTTAATTTCCTGATAAGCTGAAGAAGATGTTTAAGCATAGTTGGAATTGGCTCATTTTTTTTGAAGATGATTACTGAGTTTAAGGCTGGATGCCCACTTAATATATCCTCCAGTCCAGCACGAACAAGCCAGGATATGTGAGCATTAGGAAATCTTTCCCTCAGAGCATTAAGAGTGGGCAGAGCATGAACAACATCACCTAAGGAGCTAAGCTTAATAATGAGGATTCGCTCATTTTTTTTGTTTTTAAGTATTTCTTCCAGGAATTCATCTCTCCTTTGCTCTTTTACAGGCTGTCACAAAACACGCTCCAGCCTGTAATCAAGGGCGGCACTTTTGTGACGCCCTATCTTTTAGCCTTGAATTTTTTCTTTGAAGTGGGGATAAATTTTCTTTTTAATGTTCCCCCAAACTCCTCTGCCCTTCTAATGTCTCCTTCATCAGGTTTTCCTTTGTTAATTCCCCCGATGAGTTTTAATGGTCCATTTGTATCAAATCCTTTACAGAAGAATTCTCCGACAATGTCAAATCCCTTTTTTAATAATCTCTTTTTTAGTGACCTGTGCAGGAGCCATTTTACTATTATCCCTGAGGTTGAGAAAATAAATGCTTTTTTGTTCTTTGAGTCAGGCAATCTATCTACGAGATTTAGGATAGTTCTGTGATGCCTCCAATAATAAATCCCCGAGCCAAAGCCAATCAGATCATATTCCTGAATACTATTCACTTCCTTTGGCTTTAATAGTTTTGCTCCGAGAGTCCTGGATATTGACACGGCAATCTTTTCGGTGTTGCCATGATGAACCGAAATACATACTACCAATGCTTTCATTTTCACCTCCAAATTACAAGCTGTCCTCTTTGATCAAAAAAGTCACCGGTGCACCAGTCAATAGGCGGGACATCCTTGTCCCGCTCTTTAAAATTACAAGCACCAAACCACAAATTACAAACAAGCACCAATGACCAAAATTACAAACAATGGATGAGATTCTTCGGGCTTCGCCCTCAGAATGACAACAAGGTTGTCAGTTTTGAACATTTGGTGATTTGAATTTGTGATTTGTTTGTGATTTGGAATTTGTATATTGTGATTTTAGCATTGCTCTATGCCCTATGCTCTATGCCCTCTGCCCCTTGAACCCTTGACCCCTTTCTTATAGAAATTTTTCAAATTCCTGCTATAAAATTTTCTCGGCAAGCCCGCGGGCATTCTCCATGCTTATATCCAGCTCTTCATTGCTTAATCCTGCTCCATAACCTATTTTCTCCATCATTTCAGGAGCTATTAAATCTAATGAAGAATGAGCATCACTACCAATAATAAGCCCTGTCCTCGCCTCTCTGGTAATTTTTGCAATGTGTCCATTGGTGAGTGAGTGTCCCTTGCGACATGATATTTCCAGAAAAATACCCTTCTCTGCTGCAAGTCTTGCCTCTTCCAAGCTAATTAATCCGGGATGAGCAAGAATATCTATCTCCGCCTTCAGTGCCATCCTGTTTGTTCCCGAAAGTACTGGTTCAACGATCGTCTCGCCATGAACAAGAATCAGCTTTGCTCCTAATTTTCGTGCTCTCTTTGCTGCATCTGCAATTGATTCAGCAGGAATGTAAGTTAACTCTGCTCCGGGAATTACCTTGATGCGCATAGTTTTATTCAATTCTGCACACACCTTCACAAGTTGAGGAATGACAGTTTCAATATTTGAGATGTCAATGTGGTCAGTGATTCCCAGTATTGTATATCCTTTATCTTCAAAACGCCGGGCAAGTTCTGAAGGGGCAAATGCCCCATCGCTCAAAAAAGAATGGCTATGCAAATTAATCATTATTCCTTATTCCTTCCGTCAGGATAACTCATTTTCTTCTAATCCAAAATGATGTCCAATTTCGTGCTCAAGAACATCCTGGATGTTTTGCCTTAGCTCTCTCTCAGTCCTAGAAATTGCCTCAATTGATTTCTGGTAGATGATTATAGTATCAGGAAGAACATTCCCATATTCTCTTCCTCTATTTTTAAGTGGAATGCCCTTGTATAGCCCTAAAAGAAGATGCGAATGAGCTGTCTTTCGTTCATTTAGAACTTCTGTTGATGGCACATCTTCTACTATTATTTCAGAATTTTCTATTCTACTCACAAATTCCAGTGGCAATTTATCTATTGCCTCTTCCACCAATTTTTTAAAATCTTCTCTTTTTAAATTCAAGCTTTCTAACTTATTGTAATTACTTAAATTAAATACAACTTGTTAATAAATCACTTTAACTACTTTTGGCAGTCAAGATAGTCTTGCAGTATCTCCTGCGCTGCTACTTTATGAATAATCTGCTTGCGCTTTGTCCGTGAAAGATTAGCTTCCAACAAGTGTCTTTCAGCGGCAGAAGTCGTTAGTCGTTCATCCCATGTCTCCACCGGTAATTCCACCTTATGGCAAAATTTAGCAATAAATTCAATCACTTTTTTTGCTTGTTTTCCTTCCTTCCCGCTCATCTCAAGCGGAAGTCCAACTATCACTTTCTTAACTTGATATTCTCTTGCAATCTCTCCCACCCTATTAAAATCCTTTGCCAAAGAAGACCGCTTAATTACTTCAATAGCTTGAGCAATTAAGTGAAGCTCATCACTCACAGCAATTCCAATAGTTTTATCCCCGACATCTAAGCCTAATATACGCATTTTAGTTAATACAATTTTTAAATTTTAAATCCGAAATCCTAAACAAATCCAAAACCTTAAACTCTAAACAAATCCCAAATTACAAATCCCAAATTACAAACAAGCACCAATGACCAAAAGACTGCTTCGCAGTCATCCTAAGCCCTTCGCTTCCTGTCATTCTGAGCGAAGCGAAGAATCTCATGGCGCTCAGGGCAGGCTCCGCGAAGGATCTCATAAGATTGCCACACCCTCACTTTGTTCGGGTTCGCAATGACAGCTCTGTTGTCATTTTTACTTTGTAATTTTGCATTTTGCATTTTGCATTTTGCATTTTGATTTTTGATTTTCATTTACCCTCTGCCCTTTGCCTATCCCTCTTTGCATAGAGGCAACTATTTGCGGCACTTTTAATAGGGCATCGCTAAGTAGGGCAGCATTTTTTCCTCCAGCCTGCGCATACTCAGGGCGCCCCCCACCACTGCCACCGATAATACTGGCAACTTCTTTAATAATATTACCAGCATGGAATCCTTCCTTAATCAAATTGTCAGTCACCCTTGTTACAAGGAAAGCCTTCTCTCCAACATTAGACCCCAATACAATGACACCCTTATCAACTTTTTCTCCTAATGTATCTACCATTGAACGGAGCTCTTCAGGAGTAGCTTCTTTAATTTGCGAAGAGATTATTTTTATGTCATTGATAACCCTCGCCTCTTCTATCAACTTCTCGACTTCTTTTCTCATCTCCTTTTTTCTTGAGAGATTAATTTCCTTCTCAAATGCTCTTATCTGCTTCAAGAGACTTTCTACTTTATCCCGAACTTCCATTGATGAACTTTTTAGTATTTGCCCCACTTCTTTCAATAATTGCGACTCATCTCTTAACATTTGCCATGCTACTTTTCCGCTTACTGCTTCAATCCTCCTTGTCCCGGCAGCAATGGAGCTTTCGCCAACAATGTGGAAAATTCCAATTTCACCTGTTGCTTTAACATGAGTCCCCCCGCATAACTCATAGCTGTAGTCTCCAATCTTCACCACTCGCACACTCTCCTCATATTTTTCTTCAAAAAGAGCAATTGCTCCCTCTGCTTTTGCATTCTTAAAAGTAGTATAATTAATAGCTATTTTTTTATTCTCTCTTATTTTCTCATTAACCACTTCTTCAATACAATTAAGCTGTCGTTCATCAATTTTCTTGAAGTGCTTAAAGTCAAATCGTAATCTTTCGGGCGAAACAAAAGAGCCTAACTGAGTAATGTGTTCACCCAGTGTCCGCCGCAGGACATTTTGTAGGAGATGAGTAGCTGTATGGTTACAAGCCGCTGCCTGACGCTTTTCGGAATCAACCAGAGCGCTAAATTGCTCCTGAAGGCCGATTTTTCCCTGAACAACTACTCCTTGATGAATAATAATATCGCCTTCTTCACCATTTACTTTTCTGGTATTCATAACCTCTATTTTTGTCTCATTTTTACAAAGGATGCCCGTGTCTCCCACCTGCCCGCCACTCTCAGGATAAAATGGAGTTTTGTCCAGAATAATTTCTACTTTATCTCCCTTTGAGGCAGATGGTGTTAACCTTCCTTCCCTGATGATTGCAAGCACTTTAACATTACATTCTAATGTTTTATAGCCAACAAATTCAGTACTTTTAATAAGCTCTTCTTCCCCAAGTATCTCGAAAGTAGAGGTAACCTTAGCGGAATCTGATACAAGAGCAGTTTCACTGCCGTAAAAATGAGCAACCTTAGATTCTCTATCAAGGCGAGCCTGCTCCTGCTGCTTTCGCACTTGCTCGTTGAATTTATCACGATTTATCGTAAAGCCATTTTCTCTAGCTATCTCGGAAGTTAAATCTATTGGGAAACCATAAGTATCATGCATCTTAAATGCTATTTCCGCTGGGATTTCATTTTTTTTGCTTCTTTTTGATTCCTCAATCACTTTGATAAGAATTTCCATTCCTTGCTCAAGCGTGCGTAGGAACCTCTCTTCTTCACTGAAAACGACCTGGGTAATGTACTCTCTGCGAGAAGTGAGCTCCGGATACACGTTTTTCATCAAATTAGCAACTGTAACAACGGAGGTATAAAGAAAAGGTTCGTCAAGAGAAAGCATCTTTTTACCGAGCAATAAATGAGCCTGACGCACTGCCCTGCGAATCAGTCGGCGCAATACATAGCCTCTCCCCTCATTTGCCGGTGAAACTCCATCACTAATCAAAAACGTTGCTGCTCGCAAGTGGTCTGCCATTATCCATAGAGCAGATTCCTCTGCTTTACTACTTACCTTTAGGGTCTCAGCAATAGAGCTAAGAACGGGACTGATAAGACTGCACTCAAAAATCACTTCACTTCTTTCCACTAAAAAGAGTGCTCTTTCCAGTCCCATGCCAGTATCAATGTTCTTCTGGGGCAGAGGGGTTAGATTTCCATTAGAGGTGCGGTTAAACTGAGTAAAAACGAGATTCCAGAGTTCAAGAAAGCGATCGCAGCCGCAGCTGGGACTGCAACTTTTTTGCCCGCATCCTTTCTCTTTCCCGCGGTCAAAAATAATTTCTGAGCATGGCCCGCAAGGACCTGTGGGTCCCATGTTCCAAAAGTTGCTTTCTTCTCCGAGACGGACAATCTTTGTCTCAGGAATACCAATCTTTTTCCAGATGTGATATGCCTCATTATCATCTCTAAAAATACTGACCCAGAGTTTCCTCTCGGGCAACTTCAGAACTGAGGTAACAAATTCCCATGCCCAGGTAATAGCGTCATTCTTAAAATAATCGCCAAATGAGAAGTTACCGAGCATCTCAAGAAAAGTAAGATGACGCGCTGTATAGCCAACATTTTCAATGTCAGTGGTGCGAAAACACTTCTGGCAGCTCACCACACGAGAAATATCGCTCTTCTTACTGCCTAAGAAGAAATGTTTAAACTGATTCATCCCTGCCCCCGTAAAAAGCAGAGAAGGGTCATCTTCAGGAATAAGCGATGAACTTGCTACTATCCGATGTCCACGCTCAGCAAAAAAATCAAGAAAACTTTTCCGTAACTCATCAGCATTCATCAAAATATCCCCTCGCTAATTTCGAAATTCAAGTACCTTTAAATGAGATTTCTGAAAAAGTCAGAAATCTCTGAAATCAGAGGTCTCTGAGTATTTTTTCGGAAACCTCTTAGATAGGAGTATAATAAGACAGATTTGCTTATTTGGCAAAGGATTTTTGCTCTATTGGGGAAAAATATACTCGCCCCGTTAATTCACAGCAGAGGAGAAAGGCATCATTTTGTAACTGAAGTTCGTCGTAATTTTCAGGAGTATGAATTAACGGGGCTCGCAGAATATGAGGTTAAATGCTTTGGAAATTATGATTGGCGGTGAGTATATCATCGCCCAGAGGACGATGAGCCCCTGGCTCATTTGGTGTAAATATGTCAAATGTGGAGACTTGTTCCTTTTCTTTTTTTGGTTTCCTCACACTTGCCCCTGATGAGCTCAGGGGCTTGCTTCGAGAGATAGCAGAAGGCCGGTTATGTCATGTAATTTCCGGTGATATACTTTTCAAGTTCTCGAATGGTGAATTGCTGATCCGAGATGAGATGCTTGACCACATCGCCAATGCTCACGATTCCGATCAACTGGTCATTCTCCATGACCGGCAAATGGCGGATGCGCTTGGCTGTCATCAGCGCCATGCAATTTTCCATCGTATCTCCCGGGTTTATGTAGAGCACCTTCTGGGTCATCAATTCGCCAACAGATGTCTCTTTAGAAGACTTTCCTTTCAGGATTACCTTCCGGGCATAATCGCGTTCCGAAAAGATGCCGACAACCTTCCCTTTGTCGATAACTAGCAAAGCTCCAACATTCTTGTTAGCCATTATTTGCAATGCCTCGTACACGGATGCCTTTGACGCTATTGAGCAGATATCACTGCCTTTAGCTCGTAGGACTTGTCTCACGGTAATCATATGCTGGCCCTCCTTTATTTGGTAGTTGTCTAAGCACTGGTCATGCCATTAGCACTCTCGCCTGGCCAGTGCAACACATTATAATTTTAGTAAATATTCAGTGAAAGCCTCCAATTTTAGGCACATAGGCACTAAGGCACTAAGGCACAGAGTTTAATAGCAGAGCATTTTTCTTTGTGCCTTTGCCACTTTGTGCCTTTCAGTCAACGGAGTTGACTGAGTATTTACTATTTTTACCACCTTAACCCACCGCTGTCAAGCAAACAGGCGACCCATGTAAAGACTCGTTAGAAATGTCTACTTTTAAATTTCCTTAACAGGTCCCTAATTTCTAAGAGTCTAGCCATAAAAATAAATCCTTTCTCTTTAATTCTTCAGCAGAATGAGGTAAGTATTCAGTAAACCCAGTCATTATTTGTAGTGGCAAAGCTTGCTTTGCCTTTAATGCCGAGCAAGCTCGGCTACTACATCAATAACAATAAAGACTTCACTCAAGTATTTATCAGCCAACGGTGTTCTACTAGAGTATTTACAGAATTAAAAAGGATTATATCAAACTGAATTGAATATGTCAAATGTGGAGACCTGACCCTCTATATCTGCTATCACCTGAGATATAACTTCTGTGGAGAATCCTCTTCTTCTTAGATAGGAGTAAAGACGGCGATTACGGGTTATAGGGTCAAGATTTCTATAGCTCTTTAGTTTGTTATGTGCCAGGGCAAGAGCGAGACTTTCTTCGCTTCTTTCTGCAAAAATACTCTCGCATACTTCAGTAATAATCTCAGGTGCAATTCCTTTCTGCCATAACTCTTGAGAAAGAAGTTCTCTTCCTATAGGTTTGTGGGAAGTGCGTGCTTGTGCCCATGAGCGAGCAAATGCTCTGTCATTGATAAGGTTGAGCTCGCTTAAGTGCTGCAACACCACCTTGATAGTTGCATCTTTGTATCCTTTTACTCTTAGTCTATCAGATAGTTCTTTGAAGCTTCGCTGGCGATAAGTAAGGAAGTTAAGCGCACACTCTTTTGCTTTTTTTTCTTCCTCAGAGGTAATCGCTGTCAATTCTATTTCGCCTCAATAGCAAAAAATAAATTGCGTCCTTCCCTGCGGACCTGCAAGAGAACCCCATTTCCACTTTCAATTCTTTCTACCACTTGCCTATAGTCTTCTAAATTTCCAATTGAGATGTGATTTATTTCTTTGATAATATCTCCTATTCTTACTATACCTGCCGCTGGACCATCTGGTTTAACACCTACAACTATAACCCCTTCTTCCCTATCAGCCTCCCTTACCTTAAAGCCGAGCTTTTCTTCAATTATTCTTTCTCCTCTTATCATCGCCAGTTCCTCTGTAGCCGGCATCTCGTCTAATTTAACGATGATTTCTTTTTCATTGCCATCTCTGATAATTTTTACTGTTGCTCTTTTCCCCGCTCCGGCTCTGGCAACCTCGCGCTGTAAATCATGAATGGTAAGAACCTCTTTTCCTTCAAATTCTTTGATTACATCTCGCGCTTTAAGTCCTGCTCTTGCCGCTGGCCCTCCAGGAATAACTTCATTAATCAATACTCCTCTATCATCAGGCTGAATGATTACTCCAAGCCAGCCTCTTTTGACTATTCCTTCTTTGCGAAGTTGATTATAAATATCTTTTACCATGTTAATGGGAATGGCAAAGCCAAATACCATTGGCATGCCTGCACCACGGGTTATAATAAATGTATTCACCCCAATTACTTCGCCACGGCTGTTTAAGAGCGGGCCCCCGCTACTTCCTGGGTGAATAGGGGCATCAGTCTGAATAAAGTCTTCAAAATGCACCATTCCAAATCCAGTGCGTCCCTTTCCGCTGATAATCCCTGCCGTTACTGTATGCTCAAGACCAAAAGGATTACCCACGGCAATTGCCCATTCTCCCACCCTTATCTTCTCAGAATCGCCGAGACGCACTGTTGGCAGGTCTTCCGGAACATCAATTTTAATCATTGCCAGATCAGTAAGGGGGTCAGTACCTACGACCGTAGCCGGGATTCCTTTCTCGTGCCTGTATAGCCTTACCATTATCTCATCAACATCTCTAATCACATGATAGTTAGTAATAATGTAGCCATCTTTGTTTATAATAAAACCTGAACCTAATTCAGCAATCTGATGCTGAGGTGCTCTCGGCTCTCTTTCCCAATGCCGTCTGAATGGCCTGAAGAACTCGGGAAACATCTCCTCAAAGGGCCTAAAGAAGCGTTCCATCTCTCTATGTGGGTCAGCAACTCTCTGCGTGGTAATAATCTGGACAACAGACGGCTTTACTTCTTCGGCAACCCTCACAAAGAGACTTTCTGTCTCTTCTAATTGTCGAGGTGCTGCCCAGATAAGTTCTGCTGGCTTTTCTATCCTTGCTGAAAAGGAATCAAAGCCAATGCCAGCAACTATTCCCAAAAGAAGCACAGGTACTAACCAAATTGCCGATACTCCTCTCTCTTTCATTTTTAACCTCCCGATTCTGCTACTGATAGTCCAGCAGCTTTTTTTGTCTTGTTAGTAATTTCTGTGATGAGTTCTGGATGCTCTTTCAAGTAAATTATTGCTTTTTCCTGTCCATGCCCGATTTTTTCCTTGTTGTAGGTGAGCCAGGAACCTGATTTTTCAACAATGCCATACTCTATGGCAGCATCAAGAATGCTCCCCTCCTTTGAGATTCCCTCACCATAAATGATATTAAATCTTGCCTCATGGAATGGAGCAGCAAGTTTATTCTTGGCAACCTTTACTCGCACTTGATTACCAATCTCCTTCGTTCCATCCTTAATTGGCTCCTTTCTGCGAATATCAAGTCGTATTGAAGCATAGAATTTGAGTGCTCTTCCGCCTGGAGTAACCTCTGGATTGCCAAACATTACTCCAATCTTTTCTCTTATCTGATTGACGAATATGACCGATGTTTTTGATTTGCTGATAGCAGCGGTGAGCTTGCGCAGCACCTGAGACATCAAACGTGCCTGGAGACCCATATGGCTATCTCCCATCTCTCCTTCAATCTCAGAGCGTGGGACAAGAGCAGCTACTGAATCAATAACTATTACATCAACGGCATTTGACCGCACGAGTGTTTCCACTATTTCCATCGCCTGCTCCCCCCAGTCCGGCTGGGAGACAATAAGAGCATCTATATTTACCCCTAACTTTCGGGAATAATCCGCGTCGAGAGCATGCTCAACATCAATAAAAGCTGCTGTCCCACCCTGCGCCTGCGCCTCTGCCACGATATGAAGCGCCAATGTCGTCTTCCCCGAGGATTCAGGACCAAATATTTCTATCACTCTTCCTCTGGGAACGCCGCCAATTCCGAGTGCAATGTCAAGACTAAGCGCCCCGGTAGATATTCCTTCCACCTCTGCCGCTGCCTTACTTTGCCCCAGTCTCATAATTGAACCTTTACCAAACTGCTTCTCAATCTGAGAAAACGCCAGGTTAAGTGCACTTTCTTTATCAGCTCTTATCTCTTCTACCATCTTAATTCTCCTATCTTTTATTAGCTACAGGCTGTCACAAAACACGTTCCAGCCTTGTGATCAAGGGCGGCACTTTTGTGACGCCCTATTTATTAGCTATTTTTGCCAATTTCCACTATATGAAGCGATGAATGTTGCGCTCCCTCCGGCTTGAGAATACTCTTCATTACCTTTATTTTTTTAGCCATCAGTAAGCCTCCATCCCAATCTTCATTTGCCTTAATTGTTCTTATCAGTCCTTCTTTATTCTTTGCCGATCTCACCCTTCCAAGCGTCAGATGAGGATGGTAATCTCTCCCTTCTTCTGGAAACCCGCATCGCTTAAGAAGACCGCTAAGATTCTGACTGATAACGAAAAGTGTTTTACTTTCTTTTATACCTGCCCAGATTACTCGCGGCCTCTTCAAGTCGGGAAAGACGCCTATCTTTGAGAGAAAAAGTTTAAACGGTTCAATATTACAGACAGAGTCTTCAGTCGCTTCAAAAATAGGCTTCAGGTGAGAAACATAACCTAAAAATCTTAAGGTAAGATGAATGTTTTCAGGCACTACCCACCTAACGTCAGCGTCACACTTTTGTAATTTTTTCTGAATGTCAGCCAGCCTCTGCTGCACCTCCTCATCTATGTCTATGGCAATAAACACTCTATTTTTATCTTCGCTGTTTACCATAATAACCAATGAATAATTATACAACAGGTAAGCAAAAAATAGCAACAATATCAAAAAGGTTCAAAGACACAAGTTATATCTATTAAACTGGTGCCTCATTTTCAATCGAGCCCCTTGCAAAAATCCCGAAAATATCACTTTGTTCGGAATGACAAAAAGGGGAATTCTCATACTTTTGCAAGAGCCTCAATCTATATTTTTTAGCATGTAGAGATTTCCGAAAAAGTCCGAAATCTCTGAAATCGGTGTAATCTGACCCGAAGGGTCATTCCGAGCGAAGCGAGGAATCTCAATGAGATTGCTTCGGCAAGTTCCCTCGCTGTCGCTCGGGACAAGCCTCGCAACGACGTCGGTGTAATCAGAGGTATCTGAATATTTTTTTCAGAGACCTCATGTAAGAGTTCTTTTTATCAGCTTTAGTGCTGCCTCAGAGGCACGTAATTTTATTGTGTTTCGTTCTCCTGTAAAGTGATGTTCTTCGCAGATGACCCTGTTGCCATCAGCAAGCCCCAGATAAACAAGTCCAACAGGTTTTTCTGTCGTTCCTCCTCCTGGACCAGCAATCCCGGTTATAGCAATGCCAATGTCAACAGAGCTTGATTTTCTTACTCCATCTGCCATTGCCTCTGCTACTTGAGGGCTGACGGCGCCAAACTTTTTAATCATTTCCGGAGGGACTCTCAGGAGTCTAATCTTTGCTTCATTACTATAAGCAATAATTCCCTCATGGAAATAACATGAGCTTCCGGGTACATCCGTTAACTTGCTGGAGACAATGCCCCCGGTACAGGACTCAGCAACAGCTATTGTTTTATTCTTTGAAATCAAAAGGTCGGCGACGGTTCTCTCGAGAGACTCCCTGCCCACCTCATGAGGGCAATTCCCTTTTGAGTTCATATTAGTATGCTTCCAAGAAAATTCGTCGCTTCGCTCCTCATTTCCTTCCCTAAGGGGCTCCGCCCCTCGGGCGTCCGCCTGAGGCGGACTGTCACCCCATGAGGGAAACCAGATTGTTTCCCTATAAACTTCTCCTAATCCGCATAGGAAAGGTTTTATACTTTCCTATGCTACAAGGGACTTTATTTTTTGAAGACAACATCATTGCCTCGCACTCTCTCATTAACTTTGATACCTACGGCGTCTCCTTTCTTTCCTTCAGAGATAGAATCGTGCTCTATCTGCATGGAAGCGACATCCTGCTCAAAATCCGTTGTATGTCCCTTGATATGAATTTTGTCTCCAATTTTGAGTGGAGCAGTCAGCTTAATAACTGCAACCCCTACCTTATCAAAGTAGTGAGTAATCCTTCCAATCTCCTCCTCATTTCTTTCCTCTGTCATCTTATTTTCACCTCCCCGATTAATAAATAATCTATAGTTGAGAGCCCAGAGTCGTCTACTTTTCCCACGTATTTCCTAAGTATTTTGCTTCTCCACAAAACTGATTTTGATAAGCCTTTTTTATATCTTCTTCTATATCAGGACGAAAGTCTATTTCTGAAAGAGAATTAAGGTCAATCCTTTCTACACCTTCAAGGATTTCCTCACTACCTAATTTTAGCTCACCGCCCAATATTTTTCCAGTGAAATAAAGGTCAATTGTATGGCGGTGCCCATCCGGAGGAATGGTATCCCCGATAAATACAAGTTTTCCTAATTCTATCCTGAGATTTATCTCTTCTTCTATCTCCCTTATTGCCGTTTCTTTTAGCGTCTCTCCATATTCTACTGTACCGCCTGGAAGAACCCAATAACTATGCCCTCTTTTACGATGTTTAACAAGATACAGCCTTCCATCTTCAATTAGAATAAGAGATACTCTTATTTTGGGATACATCTCAAGAAAATTCGTCGCTTTGCTCCTCATTTCCTTCCCTAATCCGCCTCAGGCGGACTGTCACCCCATGAGGGAAACCAGATTGTTTCCCTATAAACTTCTCCTAATCCGCATAGGAAAGATTCTATACTTTCCTATGCTACAAGCTATGCCTCATTTCATTCGGCAACCTGCATAGGATTGAAATTCCTACTCTTTAAGTTATCTTCCATTTTGTTCATTAATTCATTTAGTCCTATTTTTTTCAGGGCAGAAATTGGAATACCATCAGGAAATTCATTCTGGATTTGGTGTCTCTCAACAGCACCCGGGACGAGGTCTATTTTATTAAGAGCAGTGATAATCGGGATTTCTCCTGCTCCAATTTCATTGAGAACGTTCAGGACAATCTTATTTTGCTCTTCTCGCATAGGATGGCTTGCATCTAAAACATTAATAAGGATATTTGCTTCAGCAACCTCTTCAAGAGTTGCCTTAAAAGCAGCAATAAGGTTATGCGGAAGTTCTCTGATAAAGCCAACCGTATCTGTTATAAGAATTTCCCTGCCAGAAGAAAAAAATACCTTCCTCGTCGTGGGATCGAGCGTTGAGAAAAGCTTATCCTCAACTGCTACGTTAGAATGACCCAGTGTGTTCAGGAGAGTTGACTTTCCAGAGTTCGTGTATCCAACGAGCGAGGCAACTTGAAAAGAATGACTCTTTCTTCCTTTTCGCAACAATGTTCGATGTTTTTTTACTTTTTCTATTTGCTCTTCAATTTTCCCGATACGGAGACGAATTGCCCTGCGGTCAATCTCCAGTTGAGGCTCACCATGCCCTCTTCCACCTAAGACTCCCCTAACTTGCGAAAGTCCAACCCCCTTCCCTGTAAGTCGGGAAAGAAAATGCTTCAGTTGCGCTAACTCCACCTGTAGCTTCCCTTCTTGTGACCGCGCCCTCTGTGAGAAGATGTCAAGTATAAGTTGAGTTCGATCAATTATTCTTGCATTAATAATTCTTTCCAGGTTACGTTGCTGAGTAGGGCTAAGTTCATTGTCAAAAATCACCAGGTTACATCCTGCTTCGCTAATTGCCCTTTCTATTTCTTCTGCCTGACCTTGACCAATGAAAGTTGCTGGATTTACCCTTGTTTGTCGGAGTGTAGTGACAAAGCCAATTTTAGCTCCGAGGGTCTCTGCGAGTAGCTTCAATTCAGCAATGGCATTCTCCAACCCCCAGCGACGGGGGCCTGGCTTAATCAAGACAAGCGCAGCCTTCTCCTTATCCCGTGTAGAAAACATTGTTTTAATAATTACCTCCTTGAGGTTCAACCTCGTAAGACTGGTGTTATCCACTTTAAAATTAGTTCTTCGCTTCTGCCTTTATCAGCGTCAATCCAGTGAATACGGCTTTCCTTGCGAAACCATGTAAGCTGTCTTTTAGCATATCTTCTGGTATTGCGTTTTGTGAGCCTTTTTGCCTCTTCTAAATCATAATTACCCTTGAGATAACCGCAGACTTCTTTATATCCGAGCCCCTGCATAGATGGGAGATGTTCTCCATATCCTTTATTTAGTAAGTTCTCCGTTTCAGCAATAAGGCCAGCGTTAAACATTCTCTCAACTCTATCTTCAATCCTATTATAGAGATTCTGAATGGTTCTCATTAACCCGATTATAACAAGATTTAGTTCACTGTCTTTTCCAACAGATTGAAAAGATGAAAATGGTTTTCCAGTGATCTTATAAACTTCAATAGCCCTGATTATTCTTATAACATCATTGGGATGGATTTTTGTAGCCGCAGGCGGATCAAGAGCTTGCAGGCACTTGTGAAGACGTGCTGACCCAAACTGCTTTATTTCTTCTTCCAATTCTTTCCTTATCTTCGGGTTCTCTCCACAGTCAACATCAAGTCCGTTTGTCAAGGCTCTTAGGTAAAGTCCACAGCCGCCAACTAATATTGGAACTTTCCCCTTTTTTTCTATTTTCTTGATCGCTCTCCGTGCATCCCGGCAAAACTGCCCGGCACTGTATTTTTCATTCGGAAAAATAATGTCAATGAGGTGGTAAGGCACTTTTTCCTGCTCCGCCTTCGTTGGTTTTGCCGTTCCAATATCCATATATTTAAAGACTTTCCTTGAGTCAACGGAGATAATTTCTCCTCCTATCTCATGAGCTAATTTTGAGGCAGTCCCTACCTTTCCGACCGCCGTAGCGCCACAAATAGCAAGAATCATTATTTGTTCACTCCCGCATTACCTCCGTTACCCATTTAAGATAGCTTGAGTTGACATCTTCTACTTTCAGCAGCACTATCTCCGGAACCTCATAAGGATGGATTTCTTCTAATCTTTTAAATGTCGAGCTTAGAAGCTTATCCGTTGTTTTCAAAAAAAGTATGCACTCATCGTCTGTCTGGATTTTCCCTTTCCAGAAATACTTGCTTTTTACTGAACCAACCCTGTTCACACAGGCAACGAGCTTTTCTTCAAGCAATAGATTTGTAATCTCTTCTGCCTTGTCTTCAGGACAAGTAGTCATAATCAGCTTCAATTTTCCCTCTGCCATGACACCCCTCTTCTTTTATCAAGCTATCTCTGTCGGGGTAAACTCTGCCCGACTACCATCAAATTCTTGTCCCGCTCTTTAAAATTACAAGCACCAAACCACAAATTGACAACCTTGTTGTCATTCTGAGGGCAAAGCCCGAAGAATCTCATGTCATTACTACTAACAGTGAGATTCCTCGCTCCGCTCGGAATGACTTGCAGAGCAAGTCAGTTTTGAACATTTGGTAATTTGAATTTGTTTGTGATTTGACACAAAGTGTCTCACTTAATTTAAGGTTACAGAAAATTATAGCCGTGATGGGAATTTGTATATTGTGATTTTAACATTGCATTTTACCCTCTGCTCTCTACTCTCTACTCTCTACTCTCTGCTCTCTGCTTTTCCTTCCAGCGCCCATTGACAAGCCCCAGTAATGGTAACCGACACTAAATCTCCAATTATACCTTTTTCTCCTTCGAAAACAACAACTTTATTTGTCCTTGTCCTACCTAATAATTTGAAAGGAGCTTTTTTCTTTGTTTCCCCAGCCAGCACCTCAACTCTTCTGCCAATCAGGTTTTCATTTCTCCTAACACTTATTTCCCCCTGAACCTCCTGGAGCCTCTTAAGCCTGTCCTTCTTTACGTTTTCAGGGACTTCATTCTTCATCTTTGCTGCCTCAGTTCCTGGACGAATAGAATATTTATACATAAATGCGTTGTCAAATTCAACCTTTCTTACTATATCAAGTGTATCTTCAAATTCCTTCTCGCTTTCCCCGGGAAAGCCAACAATAAGGTCTGTCGTTATTGATAATCCTGGAATGGTTTCTCTTGCCTTTGAAATAAGGTTTAGATAAAAATCTCTCGTGTATCCCCTGTTCATCAGTGCAAGGATTCTATTTGAGCCGGACTGCAGTGGAAGGTGAAGATGCTCGCAGACCTTTGGTAAGTCAGAAACCGCCTTCAGTAAGCGCGGAGTTACCCCTGATGGATGAGAAGTAATAAAGCGGATGCGTTTCACTCCATCAATACCGTTAATCTCTTCAAGCAAATCTGCAAGGTCAATATTTTTCCATCCATTGGTCGTTTTCAATCTGGATTTATATGAAGTAATATCCTGCCCAAGAAGCAAAAATTCCACAAAACCCTGTTCTGTTAGATGGACTATTTCATCAACAATTTCTTCAAGTCCCCTACTCTTCTCCTTTCCTCTCAGATATGGAACCACGCAATATGAGCAGAATTTACTACATCCTCTCATAACTGCTAACGATGTGCTAATCTTTCCATCTTTTATGATTGGAAGATTAGTAAACCCCGTTAGAAAGGATGGGGCTTTGAACCCCACCCTTTCTTGAAATAAGGATGGCAATTTATATTCATCCCCACCCCCAGGGGTGGGGCTTTCTAACGGGGTAAATGGCAGTTTGTCACTTTCTCCAATATCAACAATTCCCTTTGTTGCTTTCGCCTCATTCAAGAGCTCCCCTATTCGGTGGAAACTATGTGTCCCGCAAACCAGACTCACGGAAGGAAAGCGACGAATAATTTTTGCCCCTTCTTTCTGAGCCATACATCCACACACCCCGATAGTTAATGGCTTACTCTCTCTAATCTTTGATAATCGCCCCAGTTCACTCCACACCTTATTTTCAGCGTGCTCTCTTACGCTACAAGTATTAAGTAAAACCACATCAGCCCTTGAGGCATCATCTATAAGACCATATCCATCGCCGGTTAAAATACCCGCCATAATCTTTGAATCATACTCATTCATCTGACAGCCGAATGTCTTAATATAAACCGAGGGCTTTCTTTGGGCGAAAGTCTTCATAGGTTTACGGTTGTTTTTAGGCATTTAATTCCTCATCAGGAAACATCATTTTAACAAACTTTTCTGCTTCTTCTATGTCTTTCTCAAGGGTTTTCCGCTTAGGAATCGAAGAAATAGGTAACGGATAGCGCTCTATTAGATAATAAGATGATATCCGTTTACAAATCTCTCTAAATGACTCCAGGGAAGGTTTATATTTGACAGCGTCATCTAAAAGAGCGTCAAGGTCATGTATCTTTTTTAGGGCCCACCCCGATTGCAATAAGAAAGCCTTTATATACTTTTCCAGTGCTTGTTGCAGGAAAAAAGCAGTAGCTTCCATATCATTTTCTTTGAGCATTATGAAAATACGACGCCAATCCTTTCTCGCATATTTTAGCCAATCTGGTGGGTACAATGAGTTTTTTGCCTCTTTCATAGTTCTACTCCTGTTTTTAAAATCTCTTCAATGAATTGATCGCCTATTCTTATTTTTTCTTCCAACTCAGATTGATTGAGCACTATGGGGAAAAAGGGTAGTCCATAACGAAGGTTATGAGCAATTGTTTTGACTCTTGCCATTCTCTCAAAGAAATCTTCAGTGGTTGGTGCGATCACCAATAAATCCACGTCACTATCTTCCCCTGCCTCACCTCTTGCATAAGAGCCGTAGAGGATGACCTTTTCGGCACGATATTCTTTCTTTAACCGTTCGCTTATCCTTCGCAGTCGTTCAGAAATTTCCTGGTTCATAACACCACCTTCCTAATTGGCCGTAATACCGAAGATGTCACGCATAGCGTGAGACTTTTATGTAAATTGTGGTTTTCATCATTTTAATTTGGATTTTTGCAATGAATTGAGTAAGCTCTTCATCCGTTCTAAGAATTTTAATGAGTATCTTATGGCTTTCTTTGCTTCTTCGTCAGTGGAGAAAAAACTTAAATCATATTGATCAACATGCCTTATTTCTCTATGATAGTCAAGTAATTCAATCCATTTTTTCTCAAGTTTATTTGTTTTAACATATTTTTCTTCCAGATAGCGCGCTACGCATGCGTGGCTTTTCTCTCGATAGCCATCATAGAAAAGGATTGCCCGTGCGGAGTGGAACATTACCATATAAGACGCGAGAACTGAAGAATCAAACGCCTTACCATTGAGTGTCTTATGGGATTCATCTAACCATTTTTCTGCCTTGTTAATAGACTGCATAGCTTTATCGTGTGAAGCGGGAACCTTTCTCAACAACCCTTTTTCTATGCAATCTTTATATCTGAATGCCATCTTTTACTCCATATAGAACTATAGAACCAAACACAAGCGAATGATAAAATAATGGGTCATCTTTTTTTGTCTTCTCTATTTTTTTATCAGTTAAAAATAAAGGCTTGATATTTTTAATCTCTTTGTGCAGCTTAGATGTTAGAGAGGCTAATTTTTCTTCGCTTACATCACTAACTTTTATCCATAAATCAATGTCTGAATCTTCAGTATTTTCTCCTTTTACACAACTTCCATATAATCCTACCGCCTGAATAAAAGAAAACCCTTTGAAGATGTTGAGGTTGGTGTTTTTTATGTTAAGTAAAATCTTGATTCCCTTGACCAAAGAAGAATCAGTTATAACAACTTTTCCTTTTGCTCTTCTTTTAAGGATGCTCATTTTTGTTAGGATATCAAAATATTTAGAAACAAGCCCCTTACTCAATCTTAATTGATTAGCAATATTATTAACGCTAATATTGCCGGTTTTAAAAACAATCGCCTGTAAAATTTTTATTCTCTCTTTAGTGGAAAATATTTTTTCCATGTTCATCTCCTATAAACAAATAGTTTACAATCTATAAACTTATAGTTCATATTTTATAAACCTTTGCCCACATTGTCAAAGGGAATCTTTTTAAGGGGGAAATAGGCCTTAGCCTGTTTGTGAAGGTGGGATTTTCTTCTTTAGTTCGGGTAGTTCTGGACACACCATGCTTAATTGCCTTAAAATAGAGCCGTTGTCCCCTATTATACTTGAAAAATTAGAACCGCTCTTTTTTTATTCCTTTCCTAATGCTGAAAAATTTCTGTTTCCTTTAATCCTTCATTTCCCAATGCCCACCAAAATCCGGTCCAATACGCCTGATATATCCAGCATCTTTTAATTTCGTAAAATGCTTTTGGATTGCAGAAGTGTTAATACCGATTACCTCTGCTAATTCTTTTCTCGATATTTTAGGATTCGCTTTTATTGCCCCAAGTATTCTTTTTTGTTTATCATTCAGAATAATTTTCTTCTGACCCGACCTCTGACCACCTGTCTGACCACCTGTCTGACCACCACCCAAACCTTCGCCTTCTTCCCACTTAGGTCGATAAAAGACCACCGCAAAACCAGTCTTGAGCCGATTAAACTCAACTCGAACACCTACAGCAACACACTCATCATGAATGCGCTTAATGCCGCTTCCCCAGCGCTCAATATCTTTAGATTTATACACTGTCTCTGCAATTAAGGGATTCCGTAAAATCGAGTGTTCATGCCCGGAGAAGAAATCCTCAGGATTAATCTCTGAGGGGAAAAGGCCTGGGTTATAAATCTCAATTCGATCCTTAAAAATTGCCACCTCATTGCCTTTGGGATTTTCGAAATCACGATGGCAGAGTGAATTTCCAATAGCTTCAGAAATAGCCCTGACCGGGACCTCAGGTATCTCTTTACGACGACTCTCGCTTAAATCGGCCCGCCACTTCATATTACCATTAACATAAACTTTCTGCCAACCATTTGTCCGACAACCGTTCCATCATCCTTAATACCAAAATACAATT
>CAZVBB010000002.1:0-24048 GCA_964625285.1 uncultured bacterium
GCTTTGTGGAAAGACTGGCGGAAGTCATCACCTATGTTCGTCCCTCTCTTTGCCCAATAGACATATTTGTCTACACCAAGGGTGAATTTAAAGAAATGAAAAAAGCTCTTAATCCCTTTATAGAACAGGTATTGAAGGATGGAAGGGTAATCTATGAAAAGAGCTAAAGAAAACGGTCTTCGTTGGTTAAGACAGGCAAAGCACAATTTTGAGGTGACTAAAAAGCATCTCAAGAATAATGACTTTTCTGATGCCTGTTTTATGGCTGAACAGACCGCTCAAGTTACTTTGAAGGCCTTCCTCTACTTTAGGGGTGAACGTTTCGTTAATATTCATTCCATAACTGAGTTAGTTAAGAAAAGCGGTGAATTTTCTGATGATTTTACCGGTTTGCTGGCTGGAGCTGGGAAGCTAGACCAATATTATATTCCAACCCGTTATCCCGATGCTCTGGCTGGAAACATTATTCCCGCCGAAGCCTACATGAGAGAACAGGCAGAAGATGCCTTAGAGATTGCCCAAAAGATATTGGATTTAGTTAAGAATAAGATGAAAAATTGGTGATTGGTAACTGGTGATTGGTGCTCTTTTGTGATATTGCAGGACCTGACCCCTTCCTGTAAATAAGTCAAAATTAAAGACCTGACCTATTCCCCTCCTTTTGCACTTTGCACTTTTCATTTTACTCTATGCTCTATGCGTTCCGGAGAAAAGGTTCCTGGCACCTTTTTCTCTTCATCGTGAAGCCAGTACTGCAACCTTTGCTTCAATTGCTGCCAGACGGTCACGGAATTCCAGACTAAACTCAATTTTTTCATCCAGACGAGTAAAACCTGAGTTCATCTTCTCATCCATAGCTTCAAAGCGAGTACTCATTTCCTTGTGCATAGCCTCAAAGCGAGTACTCATTTCCTTGTGCATAGCCTCAAAGCGGATGTTCATTTCATTGTGCAGAGAACCAATCTTTTCATCAATCTTTTCATCCAGACGTCTAATTTCTCCCTGTAATGCTTTAATCTCAGGAGCAACAATATCCTGTAATGCCTGTTTTACCTGTTCATATACGCTTGCCATAATATCCTCCTTTTGTATGAGCTATCGTATTATAACATAATAAATAATAACATAAAATAAAGTAAAAGGTCAATCCTGAAAAATCAAGCCCCGTTAGAGACTTTATCTCTGACGAGGTCTCTAACGGGATAAGACGTCACCTCCATACCATTCGCCTTCGGCGGAGCTACGGGGACGGTCGCCAATGGCAACCTATCTCTAACGGGGCAAGCGAGATGGTGGGTAGTAAGTGGTAAGTGGTCTTGAAATAGGTATTGTGTCCCCTGATTTTGACCCCTCACCTTAATCCTCTCCCCTGGGGGGAGAGGGAAGGGTGAGGGGAAATTGGTGACTGGTGCTCTGGTGTGGCTGAAATAAATGGTCGCTGTCCCTAATTTTCCTTATTTGAGGCGAAGCCGAAGGATCTCGTTCCTGAAGACCTGACCCCTTCCTGCTTCAGGAATCTTTGCGTTCAGCAACTGGCTTGGTTCGGGTTCTATTCCCGACACCCATAAGAAGTGCTGTCACGGAGATATCTTCATCAAGAGCATCCCAATGGAGCCCGGCACCCCCCCCACTAATTGTGTATTGAGTACGTTGAGCAGATGTAGCGTTGAGCAAACGTGGGAAATAGGCCAGCGGAACGCCGAGCTCGCGACCATCCTTTAACTCAACCCACATTGTGTCGTTGTCGAAGCGCAAGGTCTTTGCCAACGGCTCACAAACTAAAGTGTTCATTCCAGTACCTCTCAATCAACGGCTTGTTCTCTTTTGCAACACCCATGAGCTCGCGCAATTCGGAGGCAGACATCCCATAATCTTCCGCCACCGCAACGTCCGGCTCGAGCCAAAACTTGGCAATCGCTTCGCCCTTGCGTACATGGATGTGCAAAGGTTCTAACGGGTCGCCCTCGTTTGAATAAAAGAAAAACCGATATCCTTTGTATCTGAATACAACTGGCATTTTCCCATACTTTTCTCCGAAGAGATAACTCCATATTACTTGAATTATACCACCCCATCCCACCCCTGTCAATAAAAACGGCAGGCTTACCTGCCTGTACTCGGGGTCGTCCTAATTTGGTGATTGGTAATTGGTAATTGGTAATTTTCCTTTCCTGAACAATTTGCAATTTGCAATTTGCAATTTACAATTTGCTGGACTTGTCAACTGGTGATTGGTGATTGGTAATTGGTGATTGGTGGCTTGTCAACTTGTGAACTTGTCAATTTTCAATTTTCAATTTCAAATTTCAAAATAAAAAACAGACTTGACATTCAATCAAATAGAACCGTCCCCATTTTTCCTCCTGAAAAATCAAGCGAGATGGTGGGTAGTAAGTGGTAATTAGTGATTGATAACTGGTGACTGAGTGTCAAAATTAAAGACCTGACCCCTTATTACTCTGTCACTTCGCGCCAGTATAAAATCCTTGTCCTCGGCAGATAGGTTATGGTTACATCATCTAATATGGGTGGGTCTGCAGGAGTTTCAAGCTCGGCAGTTCTTGAAAAGTAGGCTCGGTAGGATATGGTAGTTCCAGTGCCTGAGAGACGATTTCCTGCTGGGTTAATATGCGTTCCTCTCTGTCCTGAAGGGGGCCAAGGAGGGGGAGCGATGCCCACATCAAAGGTGATAGCTGTGCCGACGGCAGGGTTAACAAAAGCCTCTGTCCAGGCAATAGTACCCAACTGGATATTTTCTCCCGGAGAAAGTGTAGGAGAAAAATTCGCCGTCATCGTGCCCGCAAAATCCTCGCCAGGCGCGTTAACAGCGGCAAGCAGCATGGCATCGGCAATTGTGCGCAAGAGTGGGAAGGTGGCTATGATAGCAATAGAGGCAGTTGTGGCCAGGGGAATGTCCAGCGATTCCAGGCGATTCCACCCCGGCAGCGGTGGCGGTGGAAACCACGGCCACCCCGGCAGCCACCACCACGGCCGCGGCAGATACAACCACCACTGACTCCTAACTGCATATAGTCGACGACCCCCAACCTGAAGCTCGTAAAGTACGGCGGGGCTATTAGTAATCCCAAGATACCACCAGCCAAAGACATCATAAGTGCCACCACTAAGCCCCTCGGTAATGGCGAAATTCCATTGGCAGGTTGGAGATGGAGGCAGCGGAAGACCAAAAGGTCTACGGCCACGCTGATAACGTGGGGAGGGGGCTCTAAAAGGATTAGCATTAAATCCGCCCGTGGGTATATTTTCCCAGGGAGGCGTAATGATAGTAAAGTTAAAATCGGGATAGGCAGTCTCCTCAGTCTCCACGAGGAGATGAGCCAATTGCGCTGCATTATAATAATTTACAGGATCTACACGATAGAACCTGGTAGCGGCATCAACAGCCCGTAATGTATTGGCGGCAAACTGAGTGCGTGTGGTCTGATGCCAGATGTCAAATATATTCACCACTGCTCTTATCTTTCTCTCCGCTGCTAATCTGCCGGCAAGGTCAAATACCCTGCCTGTGCTCTCAATCTCAAAATATCCTCCGGAGTTAAAAGAAAATTCAGTGGTATTGGGAGATGGTTTCGGTCTATTGGGATTGGCATTGTTTCTGATGTTAGTAGCATCTGTCACTGAGATGATGCCGGGGGGGACTGCACCGTCGATGAGAGCATTGAACTCTGCCCAGGTTCTAATCGGTCTATTGGCTCTGATACGGTCAGCCACGGCTCCTGCCTCTCCTAGAGTAACGTCCGGCAGAGGGTCTAAGACACCTATCAAAACCTCTCTTGAAGCCGTATTCACATTCACCGGTGCTCTCCCGGTAGCCAGATTGACCCAGGTATTGACGGTAATAAAATCCCTAAGGTCATTGTAGATTCCCGGACCTATACCCGGTGTGCCCCTTACCTGTTCCTTGGTAATGAAAATATCACCAGGCCAGGTATTTCGATGAGTGATGATGGCATCCGATATCGCTGGACCTATTCCAGGCAGAGCCTCCAACATCTCATCCAGGGTGGTGCCTCCCGGGCCTAAACCTCCATCACGGGCATCATTAAGGTAAATCTGGCTGGCAGTATCAATGACCTTGAGGGTGTAAGTTGCCCTTAAACCACCTATGTCAAGTCTTCCAGAGACACTATTTCCAAGAATACCATCATCGCCATCAAAGGAAGGACGAGTGGTATCAATATAATACCAGTTGTCCGCCGGATTACTATATGCCCGGCGATTAGCATATATTTTCAAGGCAGCAATGGCTCTATCTATCCCCGCTTGGGCGATCTGATTAGCTTTAACACTATTCATATAATTGACGGCAGCTTTCTCCTCCAGCCTCATATTGAAGGCGAAGGAAAGCCCAATAGCCATCAGGATAACTACCACTAACACCGCGGCAATAAGGGCTATGCCTCGTTCAGAACTTACCCCCTCACCTTTACCTTTACCTTTTTTATAGTCAGTCATTTTTCTTTACCTGCTTGTGGGAAGATAGACGATAGTAGAAAAGGTCTGTCTTTCCCGACGTTGGGCATCCTCCGCGATGATGGTTATTCTTACTGCTTGGGGCAAACGATTTCGGGTGGCTTCAATGCCACCGCCCTCAGCGGCAGTCCTTGAATCCCAGTTCAGCCGCCAGTCTGGTGGCGAGGCTGTGGCATCCCAGAATTCAAACCTCAAAGAGTTCATATTTGAGACCAGGGGCATGAAAGAAAGAGGGCGCTGGAGAAAGGCAGGGTTAACATCAAGGGCTCTTTCTATCTCTCTATCGCCAGAATCATATCTGTAGGCTATTTCCACCATATCCCATCTACCTGCATGACCATCCATGGGAGCAGCAAACCTCAGGGGTCCGGCAGCTGTAGGATGGACAAAATCAATAACATATAAACCAGAGGCAGCAATGAGGGCAGCACTAATCTCTCTACTCATCATATCCAGAGCGGCGCGGGCGTTGAGGAAACGTTCCATGCGGGCGGTCCCTTTTGTCCAGGCGGTTGTGCCACCTCTGAAGGAAGTATAAACGGCGGCCACAACTATTATCATGATGGTTATTGCCACCAGGATTTCCACCAAGGTGAAACCCTTCTTGGTAATAAGTGATGAGTTATGAGTTATGAGTTTCAAGTCCTTACCTCCGGTCAGTCGCGCCTGGCTAAGTAAGTGATGAATCGTTCGCTGCGCACTGCTCCTCTATCTATCCAGTAAATTTCAACTGTCACCCGGCTTAAGTTGGCGATTGCTGTTGCCGTTCCTACCACCGAGAAAGAAAATTTGTCATCAGGAGCAGGAAATGTCCGTTCAGGATGATGTGCTGTTCCGTAAATGGCATGTCCTACCCTTCTTATAGTCTCCATTTGCCGCTGGGCAAGGATAGTAGCCATAGTAAAATCTCCCCCCCGCTTGCTGGCTCTTAAGCCCACAGGGAAGATAACTAATACTCCCACTACCCCAATGACCAGTATGGCCAGGGCTAAGATTATTTCTAAGAGGGTAAAGCCTTTTTTATTTCTATGCATAACTCTCATTAAGGACTCCAATGTTCAATCCTCACCCGTCCAGTGGCTCCAGTAATTACTATTCTCATTCCGTTATTGTTCGGGTCAACTATGTAGATGCTCCCAGCAGTAGCAGTGCCTCTTGCACTGAAATTATAAGTCCAAGTAGTAGCACTGTGGAAGCGAATGGTCTCGGGTAAGGTTTTAGTTTCAATTATTGTGCCTCCATACCTAACCCGGAATTCTCGATTAGTAATATTACAATCAACCGTATAGATAGCTCGCTTAGTAATCGCCAACTGCCGCGCCATTCTTAAAGCCGAGGCAACCTCCTGGGCGCCTCCTCTTAACCGGGCACCTCTCAAATGGCCGGAGATGGCAGGAACGGACATCGCTATTACCATTCCCATAATCACCATTACCACGAGAAGCTCAAGGACGGTAAACCCCGTTAGAGATAAGACGCCCCGGGCGTCCGACGGTTGCCGTCGGCAACCTATCTCTAACGGGGTAAAGCCTTTCCTATTACCAGTGCACCAGTGCACCAGTGCACCAGGCACCAGTCTTTTTTTAATTTTCATTATTTCTACTATCTAACCTAATAGCCTACAGCCTCTTCAAAAAGGTCTCCAGTGCACCTCACCTTAATCCTCTCCCCTGAGGGGAGAGGGGGGGGTGAGGGGTGAATCCTTGAATCCTTTCTTAAACATTTTGCATTTTTCATTTCTCAACTTGCCCTATGCTCTATGCCCTCTGTAACTGGTGACTGGTGACTGGTGCTCTGGTGCACTTATTTCACCAGCTTCTGATATCATCGCCACCATCTGCTCTCCCATCCGGCCCAAAGGACCAGATATAGATAAGATGACCAGGAGGAGCGCCAGTTGGGGGAGTGGCACTAAACTGAAACGGATTACGCCAAAAATCAATAATCGCTCCAACAGCGTTGACATCTTCAGCCCTAAACTCCATATAAGGACCTGCCCAGCCTGTTGGCCGATCTAACCCTACTAACCCCCTGTGAACTCTAACGTTGGTAATACTGGGAATCCTTCCTATGTCGGTCTCATACATACTGATTGCCAGCCTGAGGCTGGAAATCATTGCCTCAGTGCGCGCTACCTGAGCCCTGCGCCGAGCCGCACCCAGAGCAGGCATAAGGATACCTGCAAGGGTAGCGATAATTGCGATGACAACAAGAAGCTCCAATAATGTAAATCCCTTCCTTTTACCAGTCACCAGTGCACCTGTCTGCGTGCGGACACGCACAGGCAGGTCAGAGCACCAACCCAGAGCACCAGAGCACCAGAGCACCAGTGCACCAGTAAAATAAAAAAGCCCCAGTCTTTTTTTGTATTTCATCATTTCTATAACCATCCGCAGACTGAAGTCTGCTACTCCTGGATTAGCAGGTTTTAACCTGCGTCCTACATCCGGCGGGGTTAAAAAACCCCGCTTGTGCCATTACTGACAATCATATAGTGGTCACTCTAAGTAAGATTCCTCGCTTCGCTCGGAATGACAATTTACTGCTTGGAATGACAACTTACTAGTGAGCAAGTTTCGTGCCACTTTTATCATTGCTCGTGAACTAATAACCAATAACCAATAACCAATCACTTTTTTAACCTAAAGTGTTACATAAAGTAACACCTGGTGCTCCTTTGCTAACATCCTTCAGTTTATTTTCACTAAAACACCTAAAACCTAAAACCTAAGACCTAACCTGGAGCAAGGGGGATTCGAACCCCCGACCTCTGCGATGCGAACGCAGCGCTCTCCCAACTGAGCTATTGCCCCAATCCACCAGTCACCAGTTAATAAGTTGACAAGTCCAGCAAATTGCAAATTGAAAATTGAAAATTGCAAATTGTTCAGGAAAGGAAAATTACCAATTACCAATTACCAATAACCAATAACCAATCACCAGTTGACAAGTCCAGCAAATTGTAAATTGCAAATTGAAAATTGCAAATTGTTTAGGAAAGGAAAATTACCAATCACCAATTACCAATTACCAATCACCGAATCTGAACCTCTGCCCCTACTAGATGGTCTAGGATATGGGCCAGCTCAAAACCAATAAATACTCTTGTCTCATCTAATTCACCCTCAAGAGAAAAATGAATCTTCCAGCAGTGAATCCTTCTGGTAAAACCTACTTCCCACTCCTCAAATCGGGCATCAGTCCAGTTATAGTTGCCGGAAAGAGCTACTTTCCAATCCGGGGTCATATGCCAGGAGAGGCTTGCTTCAATCTTTTTGAGCCTTCCGACATTAAGGTCATATTTCGTCCAGCCCCGGATGCTTACCCCATCTGCGGGCCAGAGATTTAGTTCAGTGAGCAGTTTATCCCAGGGTATCTGCCTCCCATCACGGTGAAAGCGTGTCCTCAGGTTAAGCTCAGCAAACTTAGCTTTTCTCTCATCATCTAACCATCTAATGAAGGTATTGTCAATCCCTAATTCAAAGAAGTCTTTCTTGTCCGGAAGTTTATCAACAAATCCAAAAAGGTCGCCCCTCTCAATCGGTGGCGGAGGAGAGTAATGATATGTCAGCCGGGGTTTAAATATATGATAGCCAAATCTCACGGGAGGGCTATAAAGTCTTGTGTGCGCTCCAAGGCTTACCTCATAATTTCCCATATACACTGACTTTCGGCCAAGCCTATCACGGCTATACCAAAAGCCTCTTGTTCTTAGCGCCGGCTCAAGGCGAAGCCACCTGACGCTGCCCGGTCGGGATATCTCAAAATTAATGTTAGCTTGAGTAACGCTTTCCTTACTAGGAAAATGGCGGAGACGAGCTGTATTACCATCAACATCCCAGAAGAATGGTGTATTTCCAACTCTCTGCCTGAAAAGGTCAAAAGAAAGCTCCGGAATTCTCTCGGTAAAGGGAGATACCCAGTCATTAAGTCTTATTCTCGTATATAACCGAAGAGCATAATCTGGTTTTATCTGCAGGAGGGAAAGGGAGCCCTTGGGGTACCTCCTCTGAGCATCTAACTCTTCCCTTGTAAAGCGCCTCCACCTTTCCCCTCTCTCAAAGTCAATGTTAAAGGCGGCATCACTAAAACTATCAACACTTAATAATCCTACTGTATCTTCTGTTATCCTCTCTCTGTGGCGCATATGAAGTTTCCAGCGAGCACGCTCTTTGTCCGTGGGATGAGCGGAGTAAATATAGAAAATCCCTTCTCCATCTTTGGTCTGATACTCAACATCAAACCCGATGCCAGTGCCAGGATTTTCAAAGAAGTCCATATAAAATCTTCCGCGCAGTTCTGGATTCATATACCAGTTATAATATGTCCATAGAAACCATCCCGCATCATAGCCGGGACGCACAACAAACCTGCGAGGAACACCGTAGTTGGGGTATACAACAACATCACGCAGTGACCTCTCGTAAATTGGAAGGCAAAAGAGAGGGATGCCGCCTACCCAGAAAATAGAGTGATATGCTCGGAGCCTCTCCTGAAGATGAACCTTCACTTCACGTGCCGTAATCCTGTAACAGGGAGGCTGGCAGAGACAGGTAATGGATACCCGCTCCACAATATAAACTCTATCTTCTATCATCCTCAAGCTATCCCCTTTAATAAACCAGTGGCGGAGCGTGGTCTCTGGCTGCATTAATGTCCACAGCTCCGTATCCAGGTCATAGACAAGACTTGTTCCATAAAACTTCTCTTCACCGTAGTAGACAGTGACATTGCCTTCAGCGGATGCCACTCTTTCTGCAAAATCAACTTTGACATAATCAGCTTTAAGCCTCATTGCTCCATATTCAAGCTCAACATTGCCTTGTGCCCGCAAGAGTTGCGCCTCTTCCAAATGCTTTATATGATCCGCAGAATGTATTATTAGATGATGAGATACCTCTGTCGCCGCCGAGGTTACGGAAAGAGAAATGAGTATTAAAAGCAGAATGAGTAGCCTATGAAGGAACATAAAAATTTTCAAGCCACAAGCACATCAGTTTACAAGTTGACAAGTTTATAAGTTCACCGTTCTGGGTTCCGGGTTCACCGTTCTGGGTTCTGAACCTTTGAACTCTGAACTCTGAACCTCTGAACCCTTTTCTCACTTTACTCTATGCCCTATGCTTTCAGCCTTCATATCCATCTTTTCCCATACGAGAATTCCTGCCCCAATCATCCCGGCATCTCCACCTAATTTTGCTTGAACTACTCTCACCATCTTGGCGGGCATTCTCATTGCCCGCTCTTTTATCGTTTGCCTTATCGGGTCAAACACTAAAGAGCGAGCGTTAGCCACCCCTCCGCCAATAATGACAATTTCCGGATTGAGAAGATTAACCAGTCCGGCGAGTGCCACCCCGATATATCTTCCCACCTCATTCCATATCTCTTTTGCGAGCTTATCGCCCTTTAGCGCTGCTTGAGAGATAAGCTCTGGAGTAACTTTTCCTAAATCACCCCCTACTAACTCAACAATGAGGCTTTTTTCTCCGCTCTCTATTCGCTCTCTTGCCCTTTCCACAATAAATCTATTTCCTACATATCTCTCAAGGCAACCACGACCGCCACAGTTGCAGAGCGGTCCACTCATGTTTACTGGGATATGTCCGATCTCTCCCGCAGTTAGTGTCGCTCCATGATAAAGCTTTCCATTGATAATGAGTGCCCCACCAACTCCAGTGCCGAGAGTAAGGCAGATGATGTTCTTTGCTCCTACTCCTGCACCGAGACGGCTCTCAGCAAGTGCCATCACATTAGCATCGTTATCAATAAAGGTAGGGAGCCCCATTTTCCCCTCCACATAACTCTTGAGAGGAACATCATTCCATCCTTCAATGTTGGGGGCATCATAGATTATGCCTTCTCCAACATCAATATTTCCTGGTGAGCCAATCCCAATGCCAATAATGTCTTCTTCTTTTTTAAGTTTCTCAATAACTTCTATAACCTGTCTCAGCACCTCCTCGCGAATGCCACTCGTTGCTAGTGCTATTCTTTCTTTTATCCTCCACTGTGAATCAACGAGCGCCGCACGCAGATTCGTTCCTCCCAGGTCAATTCCAATAGAATATTTTTTCTTCACTTCTTACCACCTAACCAGCGCACCAGTACACCAGAGCATCAATCACAAATCACACGATAGGCGGGACATTCTTGTCCCGCTCTTTAAAATTCCAAATTCCAAGCACCAAATTCCAAATAAATTCCAATATTCAATGACCAAATGACCAAAACCTATTGTTTGGAATTTTGAATTTCGGTCATTGGAATTTGTTTGTGATTTGACACAAAGTGTCTCACTTAATTTAAGGTTACAGAGATTTATAGCCGTGATGGGAATTTGTATATTGTGATTTTTGCATTTGCCCTTTACTCTATGCCCTATGCCCTTCCGTGATTCTGGCTCCTGACTTCTGACTCCTTTTTTATTTTTTAGTAAGGCGATGAGTAATTAACCGTGGGATGCTGGTAAAAACATTAAAGCATAGCCAGTAAAGAACCATTCCTGCTGGAAACCCCAGGAAGAGAAGCGTGAGTACTATTGGCATCACATAGGTCATCATTTTTGCCTGCCCTGGTTGAGCAGCGGTGGCTCCCATTCCGGTCAACTTGGTCTGAAATATTTGCGTTACTCCCATCAGGATAGGAATGACAAAATATGGGTCTGGAGCTGAGAGGTCTCTTATCCAGAAAATAAAGGGTGCCTGCCTTAATTCGATTGAGTTATTGAGCACCGCAAAGAGAGCAACGAAGATTGGCATCTGAAAAAGTAGGGGGAGGCATCCGCCTTTACACCCGGCGAGTGGATTAACTCCATGACGTTTATAAAGATTCATTGTCTCTTTCTGCACCTTTTGAGGGTTGTTTTTATACTTCTGCTGAATTGCCTTCATCTCCGGCTGAAGCTTCTGTATATCCTCAGACATCTTGCGCATTGCATCAAAACTTTTGCGCGTAAAGGGGTAAAGAATGAGGTTAACAATAAGTGATAGGAGAACAATAGACCAGCCGTAATTTCCTACCCAGCGATATAACATTCTAAGAGCAGGGTAAATTGGCACAATTCCTGCCCAGAAGCCAAAATCAACTACTTTCTCCAACCCTGCTCCAGCGTCTCTTAAAGCATCAATACTCTTGGGCCCAAGATAAAGCTGAAGTTTACCTCTTCCATTGAACTTTAGAGCAATAATATATTTTTCTTCTTTTCTTTCAATCCTTGCTGCAACTGCTTCTTTTTCAGGAATTGCCGCAGCGACAAAATATTTGCTCTGTATTGCTACCCAGAGAAATTTTTCTCTATGGATTCTTGCAATCTTGCCTTGCTCAAGTGCGACTCTCTCAGGTCTGTTCTTCTCAGGAAGGAGAATCAGTGGACCCACATATATTGCTCTTTCGGCGTCAACTACCCCTGGTGTGCCGACTCCTGGACCAAACTCAACAGAAAAGGCATTTTCTCCGGCACCTTCTACTAAAGTTTCAATTCCAATTTTATATCCGTCTCCAGAGATAATAAATTGCCGCTTCATTCTCAACCCATCAGTCTCATAAATAAAAGTGATTATTTCTTTCTCTCCGGGGGGAATTACAATTACTCCTTCCACATCAACTTTGAACAGGCTTGTAATCATTTCACCATCATCAAGCCTCACTCCGGCGCCATAATATCCATCATAGCGAGCAGGGAAAGAGATAAGGTCTACGTTTCTCCTTGCTGCTATTTTCCACCGAAGCACCTGCGCTTCATTCTTATCATTCACTTCCATAGCAAACTGCAGACGTTCTTCTAATTCTTTTATTTCTAGCAGGCTTTCCATTGCATAAGCGGCAAACTCTTTTAATTTTCTTGCCCCAATACTAATTGCGTTGCGTCTTGCGCTTTCTGCTCCCCTCATTTTTTCCAGTGCTATCTTCTCCATGCCTTTCTCTAACGCCTGGATGTCTCCTTCGTGCCTGAGGAGCCTCAAGAAAAGATATTTATCTCTGGCTGCCTTACGGATGAGACTTTCTGCATCTTCTCCTCCTTCAGCGAGAGCTATTTCAGCACGAAGAGCATTGTTAATAAGGCTAAGGATAAGGGGCGATGGCCGATTCCAGAAAATATCTGTAACTGAGCGCCGCAGTGGAAGTAAGGACTCTTCATATTCTTTCAAGATAAAACTTTTAATGCGAGCACCACTCGTCGTCAAAACTATACGGTAAGAATTTGTATAAACTATGATATCTTTAGCATCAGCTTCTACCCTGGGAGCCACTAATGGCTCCTCTATTGCTATCTCGGGTTCTTCAAAAAGCTGCTCCACTGGAGGAGTAATTGGTTGTGGCGGGAAAAGTAAAACATACAAAAGCATAAGAAGCATTGAAACCGCAAGAGCTAAAACAAATCTTTTTTCCATTTTTATTTTACCTTACTTTACCGGGTCGCACCCGCCCGCATTGATTGGATGGCAACGAAGGAGTCTTTTTATTGCCATGAAGCAGCCTTTCCTTAATCCATATTTCTCAATTGCCTGGCGTGAATACTCCGAACAGGACGGATAAAAGCGGCACACACTCGGCAGAAAAGGAGAAATAATTTTTTGATAGATAACGATTAAAAATATTGCCATTTTCATCTTTCACACACCTCTCAATGTCTGCGGTAAAGCCAACGGTACATATTATAATTTCCCAGAACTCTTTTTACGAATGTCCTTGTCTCATCACGAGGAATCATCTCAATGAATTCGTCCATGTCAGAAAAGCCTCCTCTTGCAATCCATCTTCGGACATTACCCTGCCCTCCATTATAAGCAGCAATGGCAAAAACAACATTCCCATCAAAGGCTCTAATGAGGTGATTAATGTACCATGCTCCCATTCTTATGTTTACTGCCGGATTAAAAGGAGAAAATTCTATGTTAAGTTTTTTGGCTACCCAGCGCCCAGTTGATGGAATAAATTGCATCAGTCCCCTCGCATCTGAACGGGATACCGCCTGCGGGTTAAATTTGGACTCCACATGAATAATTGCCCATATAAGAAACGGGTCTACTCCAAACTCCTGTGCGGAACGTTCTACGTGTTCGCGAAAATACCGGGGGTAGAGGTAAAAAAGAAGCTCTTTATAGAGAACATCCCATCTTTTGGATGCAATCTCTATCTGCATTATTGACCTGCGGTAGTCCTCTATCTCTGCGTAGAGAGCGGCTAAGTTAAAGAAAAATTCCTGGTCTCTATTGATGGGACTAAAGAGAATCTCCCCAATAGCATCTTCATACATCTCTGCTCTTATCAGGGCAACTCCTTTACGAAAATTGATATTGGCATCATCACGAAGAGTCATCTGTGAGAACATTTTCATCTCCCCGCTTACTGGAAATGAAATATAATTATCAATGGTAGTTTTTTCTAAAAGTTTATAATTTAATCGGTCAATCCGCTGCATTGCCTGAAAGCGATAAAAATGACGAGGAAAAAAACCCATTAATAACTGATAAGTCTCAATTGCTTTTAGATGATCTCCTATCTTTTCCTGAGACCTTCCCAACCAGTACATTGCTTCTGGAGCAAGGGGGCTATCCGGATAGTTGTGAAAGATAAAAGCAAAAAAATTAGCGGCTTGAGAAAAATCCTCTTTTTCCATAAAATAATAACGGGCAATCCGATGTGAGACCTCATCTCCTAATCCTCCATCAGGGTATCTGGTCAAGATACGCTTATATTTGCTTATAGCGAGAGATAATTTTCCTTTCTCTTCTAGCAACTCTCCCTGTCTTTTCAAGGAATCATCAGCAAGGGGATGAGAGGGATAAGTAGCAATTAGTTGTCCGTAATTCTTAAATGTCATCTCTGAATTACCGAGAACATAAAACTCGCCGGCAATCATATAAATGGCACGTGGGCGGAGGTCGCTATGTGGAAAACGGGAGAGGAATTTTTTGTATGCCTCTATTGCCTGATTATGCTTCCTTAATCGAGAGTAAATGTCTCCAATAAACATCTGAACATCGGCAGCAAGTTTTAAGGTAATTTCCTTCTGGGAAATTTCTGTTAGTATAGCAAGCGCCGGCTCATATTGGCGATGATGCTTAAGAACCCTGGCGTTTTCATATCTCTCCATAGCCGTTGGACGCGTGGCAAGTTTAACTTCTATCTCTCTGCTTTTCTCAAGAGACGCAATAGCCCACTCACTTCGTGGAAAGTTGGAAATTACCTTCCGATAAAAGAGGAGCGCCTTGGTCCGCTCCCCTAAAGACAGGTATTCTGTAGCAAGGAGAAAGTAAAGTCTATCCTGTGTAAAAAAAGAAGGGTTTTTAATAAGTCTGTGATAGGCAGTTATTGCCTCAGTATGTCGGGAGCTTTTAGAACGAAGTCCGGCTACTCGAAATAATACTACTGGCGCAAGGCGGTGCTGAGGATGTAGGGCTAAAAATCGTGAATAGGTTTTCAGAGCGCTTTCCTCTTCACCGAGACGCTGATAAGATACTGCTAAGTAAAAAAGCGCATAGCAAGATAGAAGAGGATGGTTTTTCGCTGCTTCTCTGAAGTAGGAGGAAGCATCGGCATACCTTCCTTTCTGAAAGAGCGCATACCCCTGTTGTAGATCCTCCTTTGCTACAGCAACTCCGGATGCACTCAGAGCAATGAGGATAATGAGCAGGAAAAATTTACCTCTTTTGACTTTTCTAACGAGTTGTAGTAAAATAAATGAAGAGGAGGAATTATGGACCCGGTTTATATGTTTGTTTTTAATCATATGAGGCTGATTTTTATCGGAATAGGTATTGTTATGTTTATTGAAGGGATTATCTGGCTCTTCATTCCGGAAAAGGTCACCAGATACCTTGCCAGTCAAGTGCCCAAATTGCGCATCGCCGGCGGCATCCTTCTTCTCGTTTCTCTCACTCTTATTTACGCCACTATTTATCATTAAAAAAGTCACCAGTTGACAAGTTTACAAGTTTACAAGTTCACCATTCTGGGTTCTGAACCTCTGAACCCCTAAACCTTTGAACCCTGAACCTCTGAACCCTTGAACTCTTTTCTTTTACTTCTTTTTGTACTCCGGGCATTTTCTTGCATTCGGTCTTTCGCGACGTATGCAAACATTTCCCCAGTCATATTTGCAAGTATCGCACAAAATTTGGGCGTCTCCCAAAGACACTCTTATTTTCTCCCATAACCTTCTTAAATAAGACACTATCACCATGAAAATATTCAGTAAACACCATTTGTTAGGCACAGGAGCACTTTTATTAGGCACATAGGCACTAAGGCACAAAGTTTATTTATTTTCTTTATTATTTAAGATTAGCACTTTGTGCCTTTGCTACTCTGTTCCTTTGTGACTATCTTAATCCTCTGTGCCTTTATGCCTTTGTAACTTTGTGTCTTACTTTCATAACGCACTTCACTGAGTATTTACATCGCCATCTATGACTTTATTTAATCACAATATTCCAACTCTATCAACAAAAATCGCCAGAAATAAACAATTATATATCAAATCCTTAACTATGGTATAGAAAGAAAGCAGTCACAAGTTAGAATCCAGAAGCCAGAAGCCCGGAGGGGTAGAGGGCAGAGGGTAGAGAGTAGAGGGCAAAGGGTAAAGTGAAATGTTAACTTTTAACTTTTTACTGGTGCTCTGGTGCACCTCTGACTGTGAACTTGTCAACTTGTTAACTTGTAAACTGGTGGACTGGTGCTCTGGCATTGAAGAGCTAAAAAATTTGACTTTTGAGTCTTTTATGATATTATACAGGTTTATATAGCTAAAGAGATGAGGAAATGAGGAGAGAGGTCAAGGATATCAGGCGTCAAGCAGAAGAAGATTTTACTACTGCGCAGGTGCTCATTAAGGGTTCTCGTTTCTATGCCAGCGTCTTCTTTTCCCAGCAGGTGGCCGAGAAAGTTCTCAAGGCCCTCTACCTCTATAAAAAGAGAAGACTTCCTCAAAGTCATAATCTGATTGAATTAGCCTCCGCCCTCAGGGCTCCTGAGAAGGTTCTTAAGAGCGCCCGGGAACTCAATCCAGAGTATCTCACCACACGCTATGTGGACGCGGCTAATGGGGTGCCAGCCGATATGTATGATAAAGAGTCAGCTAAAGTTCACCTTGATTGTGCTATGGAGATCCTGCAATGGGCAAAGAGATTGATAAAATAAAGCAGGAGGCTTTAGACTTTATTTCCCGGATAAAAGGTTTTCAAATAGAGAAAGCCATTATCTTTGGCTCTCGCATTCGCGGGGACTATCTGGAGAATAGCGACCTGGACATCATTCTGGTCTCTTCTGACTTCTCTGGTATCCCATTCACTGATCGTATGACCCGAATTTATGAGTTCTATTCACACTGGAAGGCTCCCTACTCATTAGAGATTCTCTGTTATACTCCGGAGGAGTTCACTCGCAAGAAGCGTATGATTGGTTTAGTGCAGGATGCGTCCAGGGAAGGAATTTATCTAACCCCGTTAATTCACAGCAGAGGGAGGAAGGTCCGCCTTAGGCGGATAACTGAAGCTCGTCGTAATTTTTGTGAGTATGAATTAACGGGGCTAACTAAAAAATCTGGAACTTCGTAATTGCGGATGTGTTATAATATAGGGCGTCACAAGAGTGCCGCCCTTGAAATATCTGTGTAATCTAACCCGAAGGGTCATTCCGAGCCCTTCACTTTTTGTCATTCTGAGGGAGCCCTTCACTTCGTGTCATTCTGAGCCGAAGGCAAAGAATCTCATGTTCAGGGTAGGCTCCGCGAGGAATCTTTAATGAGATTGCTTCGGCAAGTTCCCTCGCTGCTGCTCGGGACAAGCCTCGCAACGACGTCTGTGTAATCACAGGCTGGAACGTGTTTTGTGACAGCCTGTTATAATAATTAAGGAGTGTAAATGCCAACATATGAGTATAAATGCAAGGAATGCAAACATCAGTTTGAGGAATTTCAACAGATAACCGCTTCTCCTCTAATAAGATGCCCAGAATGTGGAGGGGAAATAGTCCGCCTCATCGGATGTGGTAATGCAATTATCTTCAAAGGCAGCGGATTCTATCAAACTGATTACCGCAGCTCTGAGTACTACAAGGAAAAAGAGAAGAAAGAAAGCAAGGAAAGCAAGGAAAGTAAGGAAAGTAAGGAAAGTAAACCTCCGCAAAAAGAAGGATAAGGAAAGTGCTTAATGGTAGAGTGCTTGTTTTGAATCGGCTATGGCAAGCTGTCAATGTATGCAGTATGAAGAGGGCAATCTCTCTTCTCTATCAGGATCGTGCTCACGTAGTGACCAATAGAGGTGAGACGCTTAGTACTTTTAATTTTGAGAGTTGGAAAGAGCTCCCTTCTGATGGTAGCGATGGTGAGGTTGTAAGAACAGTCTCCTTTACAATGAAGCTGCCAGCGATTATTTTGTTACTCTTCTATGACCAACTACCAATGAAGGAGATAAAATTTAGTAGAAAAAATATCTTTGAGAGAGATAGAAATAGATGCCAGTATTGCGGGAAAAGATTTGATTCAAAAGAACTGAATATTGACCATGTTATTCCAAAAGCAGCGGGAGGGCTTACTATATGGGAAAATGTCGTCTGTTGTTGCTCCGCCTGCAATCACCGCAAGTCTAACAGAAGATTGGAAGAAACAGGGATGCAACTGGTGAGGAAACCTAAAAAACCGCGATGGCATCCACTTACCACGATGAGTCATCAGCAAGAGCAACACCCCAGCTGGAATCATTTCCTGAGGATAACTTACGGAGACATCCTGACGAAAGAATAGGTAAATACTCAGTCAACTGTGTTGACTGAAGGCACAAAGGCACAGAGTAGCAAAGACACAAATGCTCAGTATAAACTTTGTGACTATGTGCCTAAAATATGAGCGGGGTTCAGTGAATATTTATAAGAATAGTGAAGTGTTCCAAATGATAGTCATAAGATTGCTACTTCTAATACTGCTCTTTCTCAGCAGCAGCTTCTACTCTGTCAGAGCGCAGGAATTTATGGGCATTGATGAGATTGACCCAGGAATGAGAGGAATCGGAAAAACGACGTTTGAAGGAACAGAGATAGAGGAATTTGAGTTTGAGGTTCTTAGCATAATAAGAAATGCATGGGGACCCAAAAAAGACATTATCTTAGTAAGGCTTGGGGGTGGACCCGCGGAAATGCCGCTGGAGAAAACAGGAGTAATCTCAGGAATGAGCGGCAGCCCACTTTACATTGATGGGAAGTTAATTGGGGCAATTGCCTACGGGTTTCTCTTTTCTAAAGAGCCAATTGCCGGGGTAACTCCAATTAAAGAAATGATTGCCATTTTAGAATATCCTCCTGATTCACGCTCTGCATCTCTTTCAGTCAGCCCTCACCCAATGGCTATGGCTCCAATCCACACTCCCCTTATGGTATCTGGTTTTCACCCGCAGGTAATCAAGGAGATGGAACCTGTACTCAAAAAACGAGGCTTTCTAATAGGTGTTGGAGGGGGAAGAAAGGAGGGGATAGCTCCTGAGCTTGCCCCTGGTGCCGCTGTGGGAATCCAATTAGTACGAGGCGACTGGGACATAAGCGGAGCTGGAACTGTCACCTATCGCCGCGACAATCGCATCCTTGCATTCGGACATCGGGTACTGTGGGGTGAAGTTACGCTTCCAATGACTGCAAGCTTTGTTCATACTGTGGTGCCTTCACAACTATTCTCATTCAGACTCTCCTCATCAATGGAACCATTAGGTGGGATAACCCATGACCGCCGTGCTGGAATTGCCGGTGAGATAGGAAAGCGCGTTGAGATGGTTCCAGTAAGGATTGAAGTAAAGAGCAACGGGGACAGGCAGAAATATAACTTTGAAGCAATTGATGATCCCTTCTGGACGCCACAGCTCTTGCTCTGGACAGGTTTTAACTCAGTCCTGGTGACAGAAGCACTTCTCGGAGAAGGGACAATTGAGTTGACTTTAGAAATATGGCTTGAAGGCAGGAAAGACCCCGTAATCATAAACAATGTATTCCCTGACCATAATTTTATGAGACTTGCTCCACTTGCCGGGTTTCTAGCTCCTGTTGGAGAATTAATGCAAAATGAGTTTGAGGAGGTCTTAATTGAAAGAATTTCACTTGAGATAGAAATGGTTCCGAAAAGACGAATGGCAACCATTGAATCCGTGCGCTTGAGTAAAGATAAGGCAGCGCCCGGAGAAGAAGTTGAGATTACCGTTTTCCTTAGGATCCACCAGACTGGAAAAATAGTCCCGAAGCGTCTCACTTTGAGAATCCCACATGGAGTCCCGGATGGCAACGCTATAATCACAGTATCTGATGCTATCTCAAGTATGAAGCTTGCCCGCGCTCACTCGCCGAGTATTTTTCAGCCCCGCAATCTGGAACAGATGATATCTCTCATTGAAGAGGAAGAACCGAATACAAGTCTCATGATTAGAGCGCTGTTTCCACAGCAAGAATTTAGTATTAGAGGAGAAGCTCTTCCCGGTGCTCCTGCCTCATTTCTCTCTATAATAAGTAGTCCTGAAGAGGTGGGGACTGTAGAAAGGATTGCATTTGAAATTGTTCTGCGAGAGAACACTGATTGGGTGCTTTCGGGCAGTCGCACCATTTTATTAAGAATTGAAGAAGATTAAGGAAGGAAGTATGAAAATTTTTATTCTGTTTGCGCTGATAATTTTGGCTTCTCTTGAGGTTGCTTGTGCATCCTCAAGGAGATGGTTGCAGAGAACAAAAGCGGATTTTAACGAGGGAGAGCTTAGGAATCTTTCCCTGAGTGCGAGAGGAGAAATCACCCTATCCCCCAGGATGGAAAGAATTGCCGATACCGGGCAATCCCATGTCTGGTCTTTAGTTGCTGATTCAAGAGGAAACATTTTTGCCGGAACCGGAAACAACGGCATCATTTATAAAATAAGTGATGGAGAAGTCAAAGAATTCTTCAATTCAGGGGAATTAATAATCCATGATTTAGTAATAGATAAAAATGACGTTCTATTTGCTGCAACCTCGCCGAGGGGAATTATCTTTAGAATATCTCCGGATGGGGAAGGAAGCATATTTCATGCCCTCCCTCATTCATTTGTCTGGGCTCTTGTATTTGATAGCCATGGAAATCTTTTTGCTTCTACTGGAGGTGATGGGAAAATCTACAAGATACCGAGAGTGGGAAAAAGAAGCGTTTTTTTTGCTTCCAATCAAACTCACATCCTCTCTCTTGCAATAGATAAGGATAATAACATCTTTGCCGGAACTGCTCCGGATGGGCTTCTCTTTCGTATAGCTCCTGATGGGAAAGCATTTGCTATTTATGATGCCGTAGAAACTGATATTTTTACCATTTATCTTGACAGCTCAGGAATTCTTTTTGGGACTGCTGCTACACAAATAGTTCCCGCGGGACCTCCACCTGCTCCAGCAGCACCCGGACTTATGGCAGGGACCAACTCTATCTACAGGGTCTCTGGCGATGGGAGAATAACTCGCTTATTCACTGCTCCTGAGGTTCTTTTTCTTAATCTGTTTACTGATAATGAGGGTAACATATATGCCGGCACTGGAAATGCGGGGGTAGTATATAAAATTTCTCCGCCACGGGAAATAGTTACACTAATAGATATGCCCCAGCGTCAGGTTATTACTTCCCTGAAAGTAAAGAATGCTATTTATTTTGGGATGAGTGGAGGGTATGTCTATAGAATGTCCCTTTTGCATTATGAGAGAGAAGGTAAGTTCATATCTCCTGTTTATGATACTTCCTTTACTTCTAGATGGGGAAGGGTTTCCTGGAAAGAGAAGTTACCACCACAGACAGAAGTTTCTATTGCTACCCGCTCCGGAAATGTAAGAAGAGTTGATGAAACATGGAGTGAGTGGTCAGAAAATTACAGGGATTCTCGAGGAGAGCAAATCACAAGCCCATCGGCAAGATTCATCCAATACCGGATGAATTTTACCACTCATGACTTGCTGGCTACTCCTACCGTGAAAGAGGTCTCCATTGCCTACCTTCCTCATAATCAACCGCCGCAGATTATATCTATTTCTTCTCCTTCTCTTGTGGGAAGGGGAAAGACAGTTTCATGGAAAGCCGAAGATCCGAATAAAGACTCACTTATTTTTCATCTTTATTTTCGCGGAGAGGGAGCAAAAAGATGGAAAGAATTAAAGAAAGATATCAAAGGAGTGACATATAGCTTTGATAGCCTTACTTTTCCAGATGGGACCTATCTTCTTAAACTTATCGCCTCTGATTCTCCGGATAATCCTCCGGAAATAGCTCTTACCGATGAGCAAATAAGCGAACCATTCATCATTGATAACACACGCCCGGTGTTAAAAGGGCTGGAAGTATCACTTATCAATAATACTGCTACTATTAAAGGAGAGGCAATAGATAATTTTACCGCTATAAGCAAAATAGAATACTCATTGAATGCCAAAGATTGGATTGTTATTTATCCACTTGATTACATATTTGACTCTCAGGAAGAGCTATTTAGATTCATAGTTCGCGATCTTACCCCCGGCGAGCAAACAATTGTCATCACAAGCACCGATGAGGCAGGAAACACCGGTGCTGAAAAAATTACTTTTGAGGTACCCTAAGAAACTTGTGGCAACCTATGGTATTGAAGAAGAGGTTTTTGTTACTGAACCCTACCTCCCGAGTCTTTGCTCCCTGTATTACCTTGCGCGGCTCCTGTGGAAAGACCCTTATTGCAACTATTTTTATACACACTCAAATCTGGCGCATTTCTCTGATATTAAGACTGGTCTGATGGCAGGGGTGGAAATTACTACCCGACCTTTCCGGAGCATAGGAGGTCTGCTATCAGAGCTCAAGAGCCGTCGGAGAGAGTTCTCAGAGGTTTGCGATGGGCTCATCATTCCGATGGGCCACCTTGTTAATCTTCGCTCATATTCCAAGATGTCAGGTTTGCACATTCACATTGGCGAAGTGAAGAATAAGGATGTAATCTATGAAAATATTGCTTACTTTCTGCCACTCCTTTCGCTTCTCACAGTTAGTTCGCCATATTTTGACAATCACTACTTTGGTCAATCGGCTCGTATCTACTATTCCCCTTTTATCGGTCCATTGCGGGAAGACCGTTATTATCGGTTTCAGGATATTATCATTTCCCGTAGACTAAAAACGATAGAATTGCGGATATTTGACTCTGTGTGGGATATTAACCGCATTGAAATAATCCTAAAAGCAATTGAAAAAATCATTAGCCTAAACTGTAAGCTCGAGCTTGACCGCAAAAAATATAGCGAGCTTCGCCATCAGGCCGCCACTTACGGTTTCAAAGGAGGGCTGGAGTTGCTCTATCAGGAATTAAATGAAATCCATCCTTTACCAAAAGAACTCTTTTCTCGCACTGCCTCAGATTCAATAAGTGATTATTACCGTCAACATGGTTTGATCAAGACCTATTCTGCCCTAAACAATGCTTATCGCAGTGGCACTTTTAAAGCTCAAAAAATTAACCGCCGCTTTCGTCTGAAGTTACCCTCCATTCTAATGGGAGTTGCCGGCTATTACATCCCCCGGTTACCTTACAATCTGTGGAAACTACTCAGAGAGCTTTAAGACCCCTTAAATTTTTCCTGGCCTTTAGCTATGCTTGTCTGCGTGAGCCCTTCTAATGGGCTACCAAAAATTAGGACTAAAGGTAAGATGATAGCTGGACTAATCAATGCCCCCCAGAGTATGAACCAGAGAAAAGCAAGGTTAAAACCAACGCCAAGTAAGAAAACTAAGAAAAGACTACCTAGCCCACCCACTACAGGACTTATCAGTATCTTCAGATGGTTCACTTTCCGTTGATTTTTTATTTTATCTTTTTAATCTTCCTACACCTAATTTGCATAATCGGTGAATCGTACCGCTACTTTATCGAGTTATTTAGTATTTATCCCCCTCACCTTAATCCTCTCCCCTACCTACGGGGAGAGAGAAGGGTGAGGGGCTTCATTTTTAGCTTTCTACACTTTAAAAGTGCATAATAATTATTCATAGTCTATGTCCGTTTCAAAGCAAAATGAACCATGTGAGTATCTTTATTAGACGATTTAATCTTTTAGATAGCTCAATCCAGAAGATTATACAAAAAGCTATGCCAGCGCCAAAGTAAAGACCGCTTCCAACTATACTCCATTGCGAAATCCACCCCAGATGGTCAACAAGATAGTAGCCTACCCACCCACCTGCTCCTCCAGCAATTGAACAGGGATTATCACAGGCAATAAATAACCCTAATGAACCCTAAAATTTGAACCGCAATTTCCTATTTCCCATCCAGTGCACTGGCATATCCTGCTTGTCTCTAACCCAATCCATTAATAAAGGATTGTATGGCCCATTCAGGAATTTGATGTTGACCAAGCGCGGATCAATTTTAATTTCAACAGGACATTCTACAAAATTATGAAACAACCTCTTGGGTTTTGATTTCTCAAACCTCCGCATATTCTTAGCCAATAACTTATAAAGGGTATTGGCAATTAATGTTATTCCCATATCAAAGTTAACCTTTACCACGACTGGAGAACTTAAGGCATTAAGATTGAAAA
>CAZVBB010000003.1:0-20533 GCA_964625285.1 uncultured bacterium
CGGTCAATCCAATAGCTGGGTCGGCGTTAAATATCAATACAACAACCCCTTCCCATGTTGTAGCGGCTTTTTTGTACTCCTCATTGGCATTTATTTCTTTCTTAAATTCTGCTATCCATTCATCACTCGGAAATTTATAAGCCATTTCTTTCTCACCTCCTTCTAAAAAATTACTTTCTCTTCTAGCACGTGTATCGCTCCACTTCTATAATCCTGTCAGCAATATTTCTCCTTGCCTCTACGGTATTTATGGGAATAGACTGGGAGAGCTTTCTCAGTATTCCAAGCTGAGTATGGAGGGCATCCTCTTTCTCCATAGCAGCAAACACCTGGGAGGCATAATTATCTATCCTCTTCATAGCATCATTCACATAGACCTTTACCATATTTATCTTCATCTTTGACGCCTCAATTCCAGAAGATTCTATAGACTTAAGCGCCCTTAAAAGACCACTTTCCATGGCGTAGACCTCCATTATAATATCGCTCAAAAGCCCTAGAATCTCTTGTTGCTCCTCTATTGCCTTTCCATATTTCTGTGCCGCTGCTCCAGAGGTAAGAAGGGCTATCTTCTTTGCCATATCCACGAGCTTCTTTTGGTATCCAAGATGCCCATCTTCTGCGCTGGGAGAGACAGACTTTATACTTGGCAGCTCACCGAAGAGCTTCTGGACTACAGAGAGAAGAGGTGTCTCGCCTTTTAATGCTCTTCTAAAAAGCCACCCGGGTATTATAAGCCTGTTTATTTCATTTGTTCCTTCAAATATTCTGTTTATCCTAGAATCTCTATAGATTCGTTCCGCAGGATATTCCTCAGTATAGCCATAGCCACCATGTATTTGAAGTGCCTCATCAGCGACATAATCCAGCACCTCTGAGCAGTAGACCTTATTAATGGAGCACTCAACAGAATATTCCGATATGCTTTTTGCGCTCTGCCTGCCAGCATCTTCAGCACTCGTGTCCACAGTGACAAGTATCTTATTTATAAGACCACCGGTCCGGTAAGTCATACTCTCTGCCATATAAGTCTTGATTGCCATCTCAGCGAGCTTGTGTTTTATCAATCCAAATTGGCATATGGGCTTACCAAACTGCACTCTTTCCTTAGCATATTTTACCGCTACCTCAATTGCCTTTTTTGCTGCTCCAGTTGCCCCTCCTCCAAGTTTGAATCTCCCCAGGTCAAGGATGTTAAACGCTACTGTATGCCCTTTGCCAATTTCAAAGAGGACATTCTCTACTGGCACCTTTGCTTCATCAAGTATCACATTGGCGGTGGAGGAACCACGAATCCCCATTTTCTTCTCTTCCTCGCCGACGGATACACCTTTAAAATTCTTCTCTACAATAAAGGCAGTGATTTTGTCGCCATCAACCTTGGCATAAGTGATAATAATATCAGCAAATCCAGCATTGGTAATAAACTGCTTTTCGCCACTAAGAGAATAGTATTTACCATCATCAGACAGGATTGCTTTGGTTGCTATTGCCATAGCGTCAGTGCCTGCCATAGGCTCGGTAAGGGCATATGCTCCAATCTTTTCTCCACTTGCCAGATAGGGAAGATACTTCTTCTTCTGAGATTTGGTTCCAAAGAATACAATAGGCAGACTGCCAATCCCGGTCTGGACACCCACAGTTAAGGCAAAGGAAGCGCTCTCTGACATATATTCACTGATTAGTAATGAGCCTATCTTATCCGTTGGAACGCCACCATACTCTTCATCTATATCCGCCCCCAAAAGTCCTAACTCTCCCGCCATCCGCATTAGTTTAAGGGTCAATTCAAAGTCCTTGTGCTCTATCTTCTCCATGTGTGGCAATACTTCGTTTTCTATAAAATCCTCTACGGTTTTAATTATCAACTTGTGCTCTTCAGTAAAATCCTCACAGGTAAATACTTCTTGCAGAGGTGTTTCTTCCCACAAAAATGAACCTCCCTTTCTTATTTCCTTCCCTTCCACGGCTCCCTCCTTTCTCAAGCTATACCCTTCGCGGATACCTTCCATAGTCCGCCCCAGGCGGACTGTCACCCAATGAGGGAAAGCAGATTCTTTCCCTCAAACTCCCTAACCCACATAAGAAATTTAGAAAATTCCTATGCTTCAAACTCACAGCCCACAATCCACAGTTCACAAGTCACCAGTGCACCAGTTGACAAGTCAATAAGTTGACAAGTTTACAAGTTCACTGTTCTGGGTTCTGAACCTTTGAACTCTTAAACCTCTAAACCCTTTTAAACCCTTGAACCCTTGAATCCTTTTCTCGCTTTGCGATAAGCCTTCAGCCTATTTTACTCTCTCAAATATGCCTGCAGCTCCCATGCCGCCGCCAATACACATAGTAACCAGTCCAAATCTTGCTTTTCTCTCTTTCATCTCATAAAGCAGCTTGGTAGTTAGATATGCCCCGGTACAACCTAATGGATGTCCTAAAGCAATAGAACCACCGTTTACATTTAACTTATTCGGGTCAATTCCCAGAGTTTTGACTATATATAACGACTGAGAAGCAAATGCCTCGTTTAGCTCTATAAGGTCAATCTGGTCCAGGGTGATACCGGCATATTTCAATGCTTTAGGGATAGCCACTACTGGTCCTATGCCCATCAGCTCAGGGTCAACTCCACCCACAGCATATGACCTAAAAACACCCATGGGCTTTAGCCCTAACTCCTTGGCTCTTTCTCTCGACATAACCACTACTGCCGCCGCCCCATCGCTAGTTGGACAGGAATTTCCTGCAGTCACCGTACCTTCAGCATGGAAAACCGCTCTTAGCTTTGACAGAGCCTCCATGGAAGTATCAGCCCTTACGCATTCATCGGTGTCAAAAATTATCTCTTCTTTTATCGCCTTTCCATCTTTAAAAGTCCTCTCCACTATCTTTAACGGCAGGATTTGTTTTTCGAATTTCTTATCTTTTAATGCCCTGACTGCTTTCTGTTGACTATCTAAAGCAAAACTGTCTTGCTCCCCTCTGCTTATATTATATTTTCTTGCCACATTTTCCGCGGTAAGCCCCATACTTATATACACACCGGGAAAGTCTTCCATAAGTTCCGGGTCCGGGAGCACTTTATTTCCCCCCAGTGGTATACAGCTTATATGCTCTACTCCTCCTGCCACTACCACATCGGCAAATCCGCACATAATCTTTTGGGAAGCAATGGCAATGGCTTCAAGTCCTGAAGAACAAAATCTATTAACAGTAACACCAGGCACCGAATTAGGAAATCCGGCTTTGAGGGCAACAATTTTACCCAGGTTCATTCCCGCCTCTGCCTCAGGAAAAGCACAACCGAGAATTACATCATCTATCTTCTCTGGACTTAATCCATCCGCACGTCTCACAGCTTCTTTTACTACCTCTGAAGCGGTATACTCTGGCCTTGTATTTTTCAAGGCGCCCCTCGGTGCTCTTCCAATAGCCGTTCTCACTGCCGATACTATAACTGCTTCTCTCATTTTTATCCCCCTTTATGAGTGACGGTTAATTTCTCAATGGTTTGTTGGTCTGTAGCATATGCCTCATCCTGTCCTGGGACTTCTTCTCTCCACAAAGTGAGATAAATACCTCCATTTCAAGTTCCAATAAATATTTCTCACTTACAAGGGTGTTCTGGTCCACATCTCCACCAGTCAACACATAGGCGAGCTTCTTGCCAATATGAGCATCATAATCAGTTATATACCCTCCTTGTTTCATTGTATAAACCGAGAGCTCAAGGAGTGCTCTGCCAGTTCTGCCTGTTACCCTGATATCGTCTTTAGGTCGAAGTGGAGAATAGCCTTCCTTCACCATGGCAAGCACTGTCTCCTTGGCATCATGCAGTAGGTAATCCTGATTCATTGTAAAGCGGTCTTCCCTTCTTAGATATCCTAATCTCTGAGCATCCTTGGCACTTGTAGCCACCTTTGCCATGGCGATGGTCTCAAATGTTCTCGCTACGTATGGAACAAGGTCAGGAGGACTTCCTGCAGGAGATGCGCTTGGAACTACAAGAGGAGCCCACTCAATGTTCCTTAAAAGCAGCTCTTTACAACCGCCCGCGGCAGGGATGAGTCCTACTCCTACCTCTACTAGTCCTATGTAGGATTCAACATAAGCTCTTACCCTTCTGGCGGCCATACAAATTTCGCATCCGCCACCGAGAGCCATGCCAGATGGCGCTGCCACCACCGGTTTTTCTGAACACTTTACCCGCATAAGAGCCCCTTGAAGTTTTTGCACCATTAGTCGTATTTGATCCCATTGTTGGTTCTGAGCTGCCATAAGAAGAAGCATTAAATTTGCTCCCACGCAGAAGTTGCGACCATGGTTACCGATAACAAGCCCTTCAAAGTTCTCCTCTATTTCTCCTATACTGTAGCTCATCATCTCAGTCAACTCAGTTCCAATGGAATTTCCTGGAGAATGGAATTCCAGACAGGCAACTCCATCTCCCATATCAACTAAACTTGCCTCAGAATTGGATTTAATCAGTTTTTTCCTTTCTTTCAAAGAAGGAAGAAGGATGATTTGCGGTTTTTCCTCAACTTCTTCATAGTCTGATTTCACAAAGTCAAAGTAGCGTAATTTTCCATCTCTCTCTCCAAAAAATCGCTCCCTTCCCGAGAGAAGCATTTTTTTTACATTTTCTGGTATTTTTTCCCCTTCTTTTTCCATTCTCTCTACAGACTTTTTAACACCTATGGCATCCCAGGTTGCAAATGGGCCAAGCTCCCAATTAAACCCCCACTTCATAGCTTCATCCACCTTCAGTATGTCATCTGCTATTTCAGGAATCTTCCCGGCGCTATAAAGCAGCACATCCTTTACTACCTTCCAGGCAAACCTACCTGCCCTATCTTCGGAGTAAACTAGAGTCTTTAATTTATTGGCAAGTCCTTTTACCCGCTTAAGGTCATCTAAAACAGGAAGTTCAAGCTCTTTGCGTGGGACATAATCCATAGTATTGTAATCCAGTGAATGTACCTCAGAACCTTCTTTTGTTCTTACCTTCTTGTAGAATCCCTGTTTTACTTTCTCGCCCAGAAGATTCATTTTCACCATCTTGGCTATAAGTTCTGGAAGAGTAAATTTCTTCTTTTCTTTTTCATCTTCTACGTTGTCATATACATTCTTTGCTACATGGGTGAAAACATCCAGACCCACAAGATCAGCCGTCCTGAAAGTTGCACTCTTTGGCCTTCCCATAACAGGCCCTGTTATCGCATCAACCTCTTCTATAGTATAACCATCCTCCAGCATAGTTCTCATAATTGTTATCATGCCATAAACACCAATTCTATTAGCAATAAAACTTGGCGTGTCTTTAGCAAAGACAATCCCCTTGCCCAGTCTCCGCTCACAGAAGTCTGTCATAAAGGAAAATATCTCTTTTTTAGTATATTTTCCTTTAATGAGCTCAATGAGCCTCATATATCTTGGTGGATTAAAAAAGTGGGTTCCTAGAAAATGCTCCCTGAACTCTGGCGACAATTCCTCGGACATCTTGTTTATTGATATCCCGGAAGTGTTCGTGCTAACAATAGCCCCCGGCTTCCTGACCTCTTCAACCTTTTTAAATAGCTTCTTTTTTATCTCCAGGTTCTCCATTACCACTTCAATAATCCAATCAGCGTCTGAGAGCCAGTGCATGTGATCTTCAAAATTACCTGGGGTGATGAGTCTGGCATCTTCTGGCACATAGAATGCAGCCGGGCTTGCTTTTAGTGCATTCTCTATGCCCATTGCGGCAAGTTTGTTCCTGAAGGCGGGACTTTTATTAGTTAGTCCTTTCTTTTCATCCTCCTTGCTGAGTTCCTTCGGGACAATGTCCAGAAGATAGGTGGGTATGTCTGCATTTGCCAGATGAGCAGCTATCCCACTCCCCATAACGCCAGCACCAAGCACTGCCACTTTCCTGATTTTCCTCTTCACATAAACCTCCTTCTAAAGCTATCCGCCTCAGCGGATACCCGTTCACCGTTCTGGGTTCCGGGTTCACTGTTATGGATTCTAAACCTCTAAACTCTAAACTCTGAACTTTTGAACCTCTGAACTCTTAAATCTTTTTCTCACTCTGCGATATGCACTTTCCTATTGCTTTATCTTTAGCCACAGTTTAGATAATATATAGAGACATTCTCTATTTGTCAAAAGAAATCAAATTGCCTTAAAAAAAATTTTGAGTACCAGAAACCTTTTTAATTGAAGAAATATTCTGTAACATAAATTTGGTTACAATGTACCATACTCCTTTGTAACACTCAAACTGTCCGAGGAATTGCGCGAAAAGTCTCTCAAGAAATTCTTAGAAATTTGGTAAGTACTCAGTGAACGCCGTGTCATCACGACGAAGGAAGCAATCTCATTTTAGATTGCGGAGCTTGTTCCGAGCGTAAGCGAGGAATCTCACTCCGAGTTTGCTTCGTCACTCGAGACAAGCCTCGCAATGACGGGTTGACTGAATATTTACGAAATTTGTGATACACTAAACAACAATCATGAATACTATCTTAGCCATTGGAATTTTTCTTCTTGTTGGTCTTTTTTTTGGGGGGAAATTAGCAAGGATATTAAAACTTCCCGCTATAACCGGTTATATCATTGCCGGCTTCTTCATTGGCCCTTATCTCTCAGGGATAATACCAAAAGAAATAATCTTTGACCTGCATTTTTTTTCTGAGTTTGCCCTAGGTCTAATTTGTTTGAGTATTGGCGGGAAATTGAAGATAACCGAGCTAAAGAGGTTAAATAAAGACATTACATACATAGCTGTCAGCCAATCTATTTTGTCACTCCTTGCTGTTTTTTTCTCTATCTTTTTTCTTGCTTTTCTCTTGCCTGAAATCTGCGGCCTAGGACAAGGTCGCTCGCTTACCAATTTTATTCTTCCGTTATCTCTTCTTCTCGGAGCAATTAGTGTTTCCACTGCCCCGGCAGTAGTCATGTCTGTAGTCAACGAGTGTGGAGCAAAAGGAACATTCACCAGCACACTTTTGGTTGTTGTGGCAATATCCAATGCCATTAGTGTTATCTTTTTTGCCATTGCATTTGCTATCTCCCAGGCTCTTGTTGGGGAGGGAAGTAGTGGAATTGCTATTCCTATCCTGCGTGACTTGAGTAAGATTGGTGGCTCTCTCTTTCTTGGTCTCATCATCGGAGCTACTACCGGATTCTTCGCATATTACCTGAGGGAAAGAAGTGATTTACTTATTCTCACCCTTGGTGCTACGATGTTTGCAACCGGATTGGCAGTAGCGTTAGAATTTTCTATCCTTATGACCAATATGGCTGTTGGCTTCACCATCGTCAACAGGGCAAGGAAAAGCGAGCGCATCCTTGGAACAATTGATATGGTAGATACGCCAATTTATGTTATTTTTTTCGTACTTGCTGGAACACATCTTGACTGGAGACTCTTGCTTCCTGCTGGAGTACTGGGCATTACCTATGTCCTTGTTCGTGGGGTCGGCAAAGTCATTGGAGCTACATTAGGAGCAGTAGGGGCACACTCACCTGAGGTGTTGCGACGGTATCTCGGACTTGCTCTTATTCCACAGGCAGGAGTTGCCATTGGTTTTACGCTGCTGGTGCAAAGTGAAGTAGCCTTTGCCAATTTTAGCGGGATTATTTCTACAATTGTTATGGCTGGGGTGCTAATCAGCGAGCTCATCGGTCCACCTTTAACTAGAGCAGCAATTATCCGCGCTGGCGAGGCATCTAAAAAGTAACTGCTCAGGTATTTAGACTGAAGGCTAAAAAGTGGAAATTCAAAGCACGAAATTTGAAGCACAAAGCACAAAACAAAAGGGCAAATTCGAAGCACGAAACCGACTAAAAGTCGTCCTGATGAGTTCCCTCGCTTATGCTCGGGACAAGCCTGTCACTCTGACCCTGAATCCTTCGCTTGCTATCATTCTGAGCCCCTTCGCTTCCTGTCATTTTGACCCTGAATGCAGTGAAGGGGAAGAATCTCGTGGCGCTCAGGGCAGGCTCCGGCGAAGAATCTCATGCTCAGGGCAGGCTCCGCGAAGGAACCTGTAAAATTTAACGATGGATGAGATTCTTCGGGCTTTGCCCTCAGAACGACAACAAAGTTGTCAGTTTACAAGTTCACCGTTCTGGGTTCTGAACCTCTGAATTCCTGAACCTCTTTCACTTACCCTATGCCCTATGCCTTTTCGTCTGGTGCTCTGGTGCTCTTCTTAATTAAAGCGCGGCAATAAATCTGCGTGAACCTTTAACAGCTCATCCAGCACTTTTTCCGCTATACCATTATTATCTACTACCGGATCAAGTAACATTGCCTGAAGAGCAAGCTGGCGCGAGCCGAGAAGAGCTGCTTCTGCATTAATTTTTGCTATCTCAATCTGGGTTTCACACAGAGCCGCAGCCCCAGTTGGCAAATCCCCCATATTTAAGGGCTGAATTTTTCCATTGCCAATCAGAGCAGGAACCTCCACAATTGCATCCTGTGGAAGATTATTGACATACCGCTTCTGATTTGAAACGTTAACCATCAACTCAAGGGATTTTTTATTTGTGCTCACCAGCGCATCTATTAGTTCAACGGCTCTTCCTTCCTTGTAAGAGCTTACAAGCTGCAACAGTTTTTTGAAAAAAGAGAAGTCTCCTTTGACCGCCAAGGAAGCGCTTTTGCGTAAAGTAGGGTGGAATGGCTTAAAGAAAGTGCTATGTCTCAAGATAGTAAACACAGAGCTTATAAGCCTGGGAATCCTTCCTTTTTCCAACTGCTCCGAGAACCACTTAATCTTCTCCTGTCTTGAGAACTCACCTCTGAACATAAAAAGAGCCGCTTCTTCCATATCTACCATAGCAAAGTATGGCTTTATCCAATTATAACCACGTTCTTCAGGATGGCAAATGTCATAGCCATCTGAGATAAACTCAGCAATATGCCCATCGCTGGGAGAACCATATAAGCCAAACCTATGGTACATTTCCCTGCACAATGGCTGAAAGTAATCTTTATCCTTCAGCATTTTTTCTTTCAGTACAGAGTAGGCATCACCCCCACCCTTAAATTGCAGCTCCTTAATCCAGGAAAAATGATTAAGCCCTGCCGCCCTTCCCACCAGTCCTTCCGGATAGGCAAGGAAACCTGCAAGAGCCATTAGATGACCATCAAATCCACAGCAAAGCCCAATAAAGTTGACATCAGTGTGATGTCGGATAGAATAACAAACGCGCACCATTGGATTGGTATAATTGATAAAAAGAGCATCCGGGCACAATTTTTGAATATCTTCGCATATCTCTACTACCATCGGGATTACCCGTAAGCTATGAGAGATGCCGCCGGGTCCTCCACATTCACCAACGACCTGCTTGATTCCATATTTTAATGGAATTTTGCAATCCATCTTCCACCTGTTCATTCTGTCTATCTCTACGGCAGAGATAACAAAATCCGCTCCTTCTAATGCACGACGGCGGTCAATAGTTTTTTTTATCTTTAATTCTGCTTCAAATTTTTCATTAAGTCGCATGGCAAGGTCTGTTGCCATCTCCAGCTTTTCTTCGTCTATATCTACTAAAGTCAGCTCGCTACCATGGAGACAAAAGCTGCGGGTGATGTCACAAACCGTGAGAAATGTAAACTGAGCACTTCCTGCACCAATCAACACAATTTTTGGAGAGCCTTTTCTCTGCTTAATCACATAGTATGGAGTAGCCATACCATTTCCTGCAAATATTCTAATTACCCACGAAATAGATTAAATATCAAAATAAGTTATCCGCCTCGGCGGATACCTTCCATAGGGACTCTGCCCCTCTGGCGTCCGCCTGAGGCGGACTGTCACCCCATGAGGGAAAGCAGATTCTTTCCCTCAAACTCCCTAATCCACATAGAAATTCAAAGAATTTCTATGTTTTTAAATATCAAAATTACAGATTAAAATTGACAGCTCTGCTGTCATTTTTGCTTTGTCGTTTTGCATTTTGATTTTTGAATCATAGTTTTAATTTCGTTCCTTTCGCATCATTGTTATGATCTCTTTAACCTTATGATCATTGTTATGATTTCCTTAACCTTATGATCAAGCAATGAGAGCTTTAGCTCAACAAGCAATGAGAGCTTTAGCTCAACAGGCGATGAGCGCCTTTGGCGCAATTTTGCATTTGACTAATACAGGGTTTCCTTAGCCAGCTCTCTTTTTAGGATGTCTATTGGTTTTACCGGGGTAGGGTCAACGCCAGCAAGAATTGCCAGATAAAAACTCAGGAAATCCCCGTAATATACGAGGGAAAAGAGTCTGGCAAGTAGAGATTCCCCCTGAGACCAGACTTCCTCGAATTCACCGCCAATAATTGACTTTGTAATATCAATTCTCTTGACAATTCTTTTGTCCTCTCCTTTATCTCTCAGGATAAGCGGTTTAAGGTTAGTTAGTGGCGCTACCTTCCTTCCTTCCCATCCAACAATCTCATTATGATTCATCTCTGGAAAATTAACGGTGTAGGCGAGAGTCTTGCTATTCTCATTTATCTGGGTTTTCCAGCGTAGCCCAACTGCCCCCAGAGCCTCGCTCTGATAGATAATAGGAACTTTCCCTTTGAGCTTCAAAGCAAGCTTATATGGCTGATTATCAATTGAGGCAGGGGTATACTCACTACTCAACCTCCTGAGCAAAAGAAGAGTTTCTTTAATCTCACCTTGCTTGTCTTTGACCAGCCCTAACTTCTGGAGAGTAATCAAAGCTGGAAGAAATAAGTACCCTAATGCCGTTCGCGGAGGAAATCCAGGTGGAATGGTAGTCACTGAAAAACCATCCTGGCGAGAGAGTTCACTTAATGCCCCACCGCTGGAGAAAGCCACAATCTTTGCCCCAGCTTTCTTTGCATGCTTGTAGGCGCTCAGGATCTCTTCAGTATTTCCTGAATAACTTACTGCCATAAAAAGCGTGGTATCATCAACAAAGCAGGGTATAGTATAATCTCTATTTACAAATATTGGCAGCTTCAACTCACTACTTAGATATAGCCGAAGTATGTCCCCTCCAATTGCCGAGCCACCCAAACCAGCGATGACAATCTTTTTTAGTTCCTTGTAACGAGGAGAAGGAGACTCTTTTCCGATTCTCCACGCCTCTTCCCACTGCTGCGGAAAATTAAGAAGGATGGTTAGCATGTCCGAGCTGTCTATTTTTTTAATTTGCATCAACATTTTCTAACTTTACCACGTTAGAGACAGGAAATGTTTCCCATGCTTTATTCTACTTGCTAAAGTGTTTCCATCGTAAATATTCAGTAAACACCGTCTAAGTAACTATACGAATTAACAGAATAACCCAAACACACTAAAAAATTACAATATACAAACCACAAATTACAAACAATACACAATACCAAAATTACAATGACCAAAATGGCTGCTTCGCAGTCTCAGATTCTTCGGGCTTCGCCCTCAGAATGACAACAAGATTGTCAGTTTTGAACATTTGGTCATTTGAATTTGTAATTTGCCTGCCCCGTTAGAAAGTCTTTGACTTCTAACGGGGTGAATGATTTGTAATTTGTGGTTTGTAATTTATCCATTGTACTTCACTTTAGGATTTACGCTAAATCATACCAGTCAACAGGGTTCACTGAGTATTTACATCAAACCTGCTCAGACTGCCATTATCTCTTTCTCTTTGCTCTCTAAAATTTTATTTATTTCCTCTGTATATTTATGAATGAGCTCTTCTATCCGTTTCTGCCCCCAATGGTTCTCATCGCTGGATATTTGGTTTTCTTTTTCCATATCTTTGAGCATTTCTCTCTCTTTATGCCTTACTCCTCTCAGTGCAATTATTCCTTCTTCAGTTATTCTCTTAACCATTTTTACCAGCTCTTTTCTTCTCTCCTCACTTAGAGGAGAAACAGGAACGCGAATAATTTTCCCATCATTGTTCGGCACCAAGCCAATATTAGCTTTGAGAATTGCCTTTTCTATTTCCGGGATAATTGACTTATCCCATGGCTGAATGATTATCAGGCTTGGGTCAGGAACAGTGATGTGTGCGGTTTGTGCAAGTGGGACTAACTGCTCATAGTAATTAACCTTAATTCCATGAAGCAAGCCTAATGAAGCTCTTCCTGTATGCATCGCTGTTAGCTCTTCCCGTGTTACAGCAATGGACTTACGCATCTTTTCTTCTGTTTCAGCAAGAACTTCTTTAATTTGTTTCTCCATAATTAATTACACCTCCTTCAGTCTTCAGCCTAAATTCTACGTGTTCTGGTGACTGGTGCCCTGGTGCTCTGGTGACTGGTGCACTATCTTCGGCCTTACTTGCTTACAATGGTCCCAATTTTCTTTCCTTCAATAATCTTCCTGATGTTGCCCTCTTTCTTCAGGTTAAATATAACAATTGGGAGAGTATTATCCATGCACAGTGAGATTGCCGTAGTATCCATTATCTTGAGTCCTTTTTCAATTACTTCAAGATAAGTGAGGTGGTCATATTTTTGTGCTCTCGGGTTCAGGATAGGGTCGGAATCATATATTCCATCAACCTTTGTTGCTTTAAGAATAACTTCGGCTTCAATCTCCACGGCGCGCAGTGCCGCCGCTGTATCCGTCGTAAAGTAAGGACTTCCTGTGCCACCAGAAAAGATGACAACTCTTTTCTTCTCCAGGTGGCGAATTGCTCTTCTTCTAATGTATGGTTCAGCCAGATCGCGCATTTCAATCGCGGTCTGAACGCGTGTATCCACTCCTATTCCTTCCAACGCTCCCTGTAGTGCAAGTGAGTTTATTCCGGTTGCAAGTATTCCCATATAGTCTGCCACTGACCGCTTGAAGTCCTTAATATCCATTCCCCGGAAGATATTTCCACCTCCGATAACAATTGCGATCTGTAACCCGTATTGCAAGACATCCTTAATCTCGCCGGCAATGCGAAAAAGAAAGGTAGGGTCAAGACCGTAGTCTTTCTCTCCCTGAAGAGCTTCCCCACTCAACTTCAAAAGTACGCGTTTATATACAGCTCTATTCACTCTGTCTCATTTCCAAGCTATCCCCTTCGGGTAACCAGTGCACCAGTGCACCGGAGCACCAGTTTACAAGTTGACAAGTTCACAGTCAGAAGTGCACCAGAGCACCAGGCACCAGAGCACCAGTTAATAAATTAACAAGTTTACAAGTTACCAATCACCAATTACCAATCACAAGTTAACAAGTTAACAAGTCCAGCAAATTGTAAATTGTAAATTGCAAATTGTTCAGGAAAGGAAAATTACCAATTACCAATTACCAATTACCATTTTGGTGGAATTTTTCAAATTCCTATGTTCCTAATTGATAGCGAACAAATCTTTTAATTCTTATATTTTCCCCAAAGCGTGCAACTGCTCCGGAAAGATAGTCCTTAATCTTGACCTCATTATCTTTAATAAATGGCTGTTCAAGGAGACAGCAGGAAGGGAGATGTTTCTCTTTATCCTTGTCTTTACGCTCTTCATCAGGCGCCTCCTCAGGAGAAATGAAACGGGGATTATTCCAGGCAATGTGCATAGAAATGTCCTTTGCTAATTCTTTAAACTCATCCGTGCGAGCGACAAAATCTGTTTCGCAATTGAGTTCCAGTAAAACTCCAATCTTCCCGCCAAAATGGATATAAGCATAAATTAATCCTTCAGTAGTCTCCTTACCTGCTTTTTTAGCAGCAGTGGAGAGTCCTTCCTGCATCAAAATCTCCATCGCTTCTTCAATATCTCCGTTCGTTTGAATTAATGCTTTCCTGCACCCCATTACAGGAGCACCGCTCATCTCTCGAAGTTTTTTAACCAAGCCTGGGTCCATCTTATTTACTCCTCTATTTTTTTGCTTTTCTTAACTGATTCTTTTTTGCCAGACTCTTCTTTTTCTTTCTTAACCACTCTTGCTTCTTTCCCTGCAAGAACTGCATCAGTAATCTTGGAGATAATCAACTGAATTGCCCTTGTAGCATCATCATTACTTGGGATAGGATAGTCTATCTCTTCAGGATTGCAAATCGTATCCACGATAGCCACAATAGGAATTTCCAGTTTTCTTGCCTCTAATACTGCAATCCTTTCCTTCTTCGGGTCAGAAATAAATATGGCTGATGGAGATCTTTCCATACCTTCAATACCGGATAGAGTCCTACTTAGCTTTTCTTTCTCTTTTTCCAGGAGAGTAACCTCTTTTTTTGGCAACCGCTCAAACATGCCACTTTCTTCCATTCTTCTGAGCTCTTTCAATCGGTCAATGCTCTTTCTCACCATTTGGAAGTTCGTTAGCGTCCCCCCCAGCCACCGTCGGTTGACATAGAACATCCCACAGCGCTGAGTTTCCTCTCTTATTATATCTTCTGCCTGTCTCTTGGTCCCAACAAAGAGAACATCTCCCCCTTTAGAGACAACCTCAGTAATAAACTGGCAGGCTTCTTTAAGACAGACTACTGTTTTTAGTAAATCAATGATGTGAATCCCTTTCTTTTCACCAAAGATGTAACGTGCCATCTTTGGATTCCAACGTTTGGTCTGATGCCCAAAATGGACTCCTGCTTCAAGTAACTCAGTAACCGAAACCTCATTCATTTTTCTCCTCCTTTTCAACTAAAGAGAGATTGCTGAAAAAGTCAGAAATCTCTAAAATCGGTGTAATCTTCCTGTAATCGGCGTAATCAGAGGTATCTGGGTATTTTTTCAGAGACCTCAAAGAATGTATTTACTCGCATCTTCATCTTTGATTATTCCCATCAGCTTTTCCTTTACATAATCAGCATTTATTTCTATTGATGATGGAGCATCGGTAGCAGCAAAAGATATGTCCTCAAGCAATTTTTCCATTATCGTATATAGCCGACGGGCACCGATATTTTCCATCTGTTTGTTAGCCAGAGAAGCTATTGAAGCAATTTCTTTTATTGCCCCCCTTAAAAATTTAATTTTAACTCCTTCTGTAGCCAGAAGAGCACAGTACTGCTTTACCAGCGAATTTTCAGGCTGGGTGAGAATTTTCTCGAAATCCTCTTGCGAGAGACTTTTTAGCTCTACTCTAATTGGAAATCTTCCCTGCATCTCAGGAATAAGGTCAGATGGCTTTGCCACATGAAATGCTCCAGCAGCAATAAAAAGTATATGGTCAGTTTTTACCATTCCGTATTTTGTCGCTACCGTTGTTCCTTCAACGATTGGAAGAAGGTCCCGTTGCACACCTTCACGTGATACATCTGGCCCTTTTGAAGTTTCCCTGCCAGCAATTTTGTCAAGCTCGTCAATGAATATTATTCCGAAACTTTCAACTCTGTTGATAGCTTCCTTGATAACCTCATCCATATTTACTAACTTCTGGACCTCTTCCTGGAAAATTATTTTTCTTGCCTCTCCAATTGTTGCCTTTCTTCGTTTCATTTCCTGCGGGAACATTTTTCCGAACATCTCATGAATGTTTATGTCCATTTGCTCCAGTCCTGGTCCGGAAAAAACCTCAAACATTGGCATAAAGCGGTCCCGCGCTTCAATGGTAACTGTTCTTTCTTCTAATTTTCCATCATGCAGTTGCTGGCGAAGTTTCTCCCGCGTGCGTTCCCCCCGCGACACATCTTCTATTTCTATACTCCCTTCAGTTGGCTTAACATCTCCGGGGGGAAGAAGCAGATCAAGTATTCTCTCTTCAGTTGCCGCTTCAGCCTGAGTACTGAGGAACTCGGTTTTTTCTTTTCTCACCATGTTGATAGATAGGTCTGTAAGTTCACGCACCATTGATTCTACATCGCGCCCGACATATCCTACCTCAGTGTACTTTGATGCCTCCACTTTGATAAATGGAGCATAAGTAAGACGAGCAAGGCGGCGGGCAATCTCAGTTTTACCAATGCCTGTTGGGCCAATCATAATTATATTTTTGGGGGCTACTTCATCTCTTAGCTCTGGGGGTAGCCGCTGTCTGCGCCATCTATTGCGCAGCGCAATGGCAACAGATTTTTTGGCTTCATCCTGGCCAATAATATACTTATCAAGCTCACGGACAATTTCTTTTGGCGTCAATGCGTCTGTTTTCACAGTTCCTCTATAACAATTCGGTCATTGGTATAAATGCAGATGGAGGCAGTAATGAGCAGACTTTCTTTTACTATTTCTGAGGCAGAGAGAGTAGAATGCTTTACAAGGGCTCTTGCCGCGGAAAGAGCATAGGCGCCTCCAGAACCAATGGCAATTATCCCGTCATCAGATTCAATCACATCTCCATTCCCAGAAATGGTAAGAGAATGCTTTTTATCAGCAATGGCAAGAAGCGCCTCCAGTCGGCGCAGGAATCTGTCGGTGCGCCACTCTTTTGCCAGCTCAATTGCTGCCCGGTATAAATCATCATATTGTTCTAATTTGCCTTCAAATTTTTCAAATAGCGTAAGGGCATCAGCAGCGCCCCCAGCAAATCCAGCCAGTACCTTTCCATTAGCCATTTTCCTGATTTTTCTGGCGCAATTTTTCATAATAGTAGTTTCATGGGTAATCTGTCCATCTCCACCCAGAGCTACTTTGCCTTTATGTCTCACTGCAAGAATAGTCGTTCCGTGATACAATCTTAGGTCTCCAGTCACCAGTGTACTGATAAATTAAATATCAAAATGCAAATATCAAAATCACATATAAAAATGCAAAATTTTTGATTTTTGGTTTGTCATTTTGCACTTTGATTTTTGATTTTTGCATTTATCCTCTGCCCTATGCCCTATGTGATAAGTCTTCAGTCTAAAATACTTTGTTCTTCTTTCTTCTCCCACCACTCCTGCCATTTTGCATGGTCTTCGCCAAAGTTTTCTCCAGTTATCTCCTCCAGTACTACTGCTGCCTCTCCTCGAACGAATGAACTCTCATCCTTCAGCGTGGCAATCAAGGGTTCAACAGCCTGTAAGTTTCCTATCTTTCCCAGTGCCATCGCCGCCCTCACTCGAATCGATGGGACTTCATCCTTCAGCGCGGCAATCAGGGATTCAATAGCCTGTGGGTCTCCTATCTCTCCCAGTGCTATTGCCGCTTCCTCTCGGACACAGGAATCTTCATCCTTCAGCGCGGCAATCAAGGGTTCAACAGCTCGTGAATCTCCTATTCTTCCCAGCGCCTCTGCCGCCTCCTCTCGGACCCAGGAGTGTTCATCCTTCAGGGTAGCAATCAAGGGTTCAACAGCTCGTAGGTCTCCTATTCCTCCCAGTGCTGCTGACGTTCCCATTCGGATCCAGGAGTCTTTGTTCTTCATGGCAGCAATCAAGGGTTCAACAGCTCGCTGGCCTTCTATTTTTTCCAGTGCTATTTCCGCTTTCACTTGGATCAAGGGGCCTTCATCCTTCAGTTTTTGGATTAATGTGCCTACATCCTCTTTTTGCAAATATGCAATGAGAGGCAAGAAGAAAGAAAGAAACAATAATACCATTAATACTTTAGTGATGTTTTTTAATAATCTGGTTTTATGATAAGTCATAATATTATCTCAAGCTATCCGCCTCGGCGGATACCTTCCATAGTCCGCTTAGGCGGACTGTCACCCCATAAAGTCTTCAGTGCACCAGTTGACAAGTTAACAAGTTACCAGTCATCAGTCCATTTTCCCCTCACCTTAATCCTCTCCCCTGAGGGGAGAGGATTAAGGTGAGGGGGTAAGTCCTGCTCTTGTGCTCTTGTGCAATTGTTTCTCTGTAAACTCTAATCCTAAATCAAGATCATCGTTCTGGTCTCTCCGCCTGAGGCGAAAAGCAATAAGCGCCTTAGCGCAATTTGCATCGTCGTTTTAATCCCATTCCTTTTGCATCATTGTTATGCTCTCTTTAACCTTATGAACAAGCAATGAGCTCGTAGAGCAACAAGTCCGCCCAGCCTCTGGCTGGCTCAGCTATCCACTTGTAATTTAGCATACAATAAAATAAATTATAGCTTCTGTCAAGGAAAGAGATGAGATTTTTAAAAAACCCAGAAATCTCGAGATAAAAAGTTGACAGTTGGCTAAATTCCTTTGAAATCAGGCTTTTTTTTGAATGGATACTTAGAGAAGCCTTCAATTACATCTTTTGACAATAAGCAGATTGAGTTCTGATATGCCTCAAATTTAAGCCCGTCTTCTACCGATGAATCCATAGATAGATTAATTGCCCTCTTTGAAGCGCGCACTGCAAGTGGTCCATTAGCAGCTATTTCCTCAGCAAGCAGTTTCGCTTCTTCACAAAGCTTGTTCGCAGGGAAAACAGCATTTACAAGTCCAATTTCCTTTGCCTCCAGCGCTCCTATTCTCTTTCCTGTAAAGATAAGTTCTTTTGCTTTTCCGATACCTACTATTCTTGGAAGCCGCTGGGTCCCTCCCAAATCAGGAATTAAACCTAATTTCACCTCAGGTATAGAGAATATGGCATTTTCTGAGGCAAGCCTTATATCACACACAAGTGTCAATTCCATGCCAGCTCCAATTGCTGCACCATTAATTGCAGCTATTACAGGCACAGGTATCTTCTCAAACAGAGAATATATCTCCTGAATACTCCTTATTATCTCATACATTGCTTGCTGGATAACCGCTGGCGATTCTCCCTGAAGTTTTCTTACGAGTAAATTATCCTGTGAAAAATCCAATCCAGCGCTAAATGCTCTTTCTCCTGCCCCAGTTAATATGATTGCTCTTATATTCCCATCCGATTCTATCTCTTTAATTATATCTCCAAGCCTCTGCCACACTTCATCATCCATGGCATTTGCTTTTTCCGGCCGGTTTATCGTTATTATTGCTACCCTACCCTTCAAATCTATGAGAACTTTACCTGTTTCCATAATAATTTATCTCCTATCAGAGGCTTGAATTTGACTCCCACAAAGCTTTTGAAATTCCTACCTCTATTTGGCTTCCAGCCACTTCCATTTCAGCAGTTTGCCAAAATTAATCCTGCGCCACCAGAGGAGACAGACGCGGTCTATTTATGATTAGTATTTATATCGGCTAACCCAGTCAATCAAAGACACCAAGCATCTTTAGTCCCATATAGAACATCACGGCAACGAATATATATCTTAGTTGCTTGTCTGGCAGCTTATGGGCAGTTATGGCGCCAACTTGTGCCATGCCAACACCGGTAATTGCCAATAGAAACCCTGCTGGCAGATTAACATAGCCTATACAATAGGGGGGCAGGTTAGGAATACCGAGACCATTTATAATATAACCGATAACACCACCGATGCTGCTGAATATCATCATGGCTAGGGATGTAGCTACCGCTTGGTGCATCTCAAATTTAAGCGCCAGCACCAATATAGGAACTGCCAATATACCACCACCGATACCGAGGATACCAGCAATAAGGCCTATGGGGATAGCCCAGGCTACCCACAGCCAAGGATTGTCTTTGGGTTCTTGCTTAATCTGTGGTGGTTTGGCGATAAGCATCCTGATACCGGTAGCCAGGGCAGCAGCTCCAAAGGCCATCTTTAACCCTGTCCCAGGGAGGTGAGTGGCAATGGTAGCCCCACCAAAGGCAGCGATAAAACTGCAACTACCAAAAATAATGGCTACCCTCCACCACACTGCCCCCTTTTTACTATGTCTCCAGGCGCCGCTAGCAGCTATTGGTAAGATGGCTAGTAAACTTGTTCCGAATGCCAGCTTTATGGCTATATCTGTGGGAACGTCCATAGCAGTGTATATCATGTACTGAACTGGGGTCATGATGAAGCCGCCACCAACACCTCCAAGTCCACTGAAGAAGCCAACACCGATGCCGGTTATCACCAGGATAATAATATGACTTATTGCCACTTAACTATTTTTCCTCTCTAGTGCAAGCGCTCCATTAGATTGGTTAGTTTGCCATCTATATATAATATAGCTGTACAGTCTCATCAACGCTTTTTACATCACAGTCTACCATAACCTTGCTTTGTCTTTAGTTAACTGGTCTCCTCTTCAACCTTTGGTCTGGTATAGATTCTATAGATAGTTTCATTACCCGCCTGATAGCATAATGTGCAGGTGCTACACTCATCTGGTTTTACCTCCTCTAGGTAGACATCAAAGCCTAGTTCTTTATACATTCCCACCATTCTATCTAGAAGATGCTGACCACCGGTAATTGAAGCCTGCCTCCAGCCTTCTCTTTCTATTTTCTCCTCATCCATTGACTATCCTCCCAATACTTTCTATTTAATGCTATTATAAAGCCTAAAAGGCAGAAATTGGTGTCAAGTCTGATTTTTCACAAAGAGAAAGAAAAGGGTTAGGTCTTCACATTTGACATATTCAATTTAGTTTAATAATCCTTTCTATCTCTGCTGAAGAATTAAAGAAATTAAAGGGGACAGATGTACTAGTGGTGCATTTCATTAATACGGTTCCTAATAATTGATAAAGGAAATGCACCACTTCCACAGGGGCTACCGCCCCTATGGCGGTCGGGAACTTCCAAGTTCCCTCCCTGTAACCCCATAGGGGGTTGGGCTCAACCCCCTACCCCCCCCGCAGTGCACTGTATCAGAACGATGAATATATCATCTTATTTGTGAAACGGTGCACTAGCTCATTACTTCA
>CAZVBB010000004.1:0-19972 GCA_964625285.1 uncultured bacterium
CTATAGCGCGCCCATTTCTCACCACCCTCCATACTCTCCAAAAGAAAGGAATACTGACCACAGTCAACTTTTCTAAAGATGGAGACAGGAGTTTCCATATCGGCGATGACTTTCCGATAGATGGGAATGAGATTTCCCTCCCGGGCCCTTTCTTTAAAAAGCTCTAATGATGGATAATACATTTTTTCCTAAACAATTTTCAATAAATATTACAATCTTTTATTTTATACTGTTTGCGATTAGCAAAAGATCCAAGATATTCCCGCTGAACTTCAAGAGAATAACCCTCTTTTACTTGTTTTTCAGTTAATACTCTTATATAAACCGCTACTTTCATAATTTATTTCCCAGTAATGGCCGTAGCAATTCCTTACACTTTCTAAATCTATTAACCGCTTTCTCTAGAACCCGTTCATTAAAATTATCGAGATATATTGGAGTTTCTAATAATATTTGGGAGCTTGAATCTTTCTTGTTAGCTGGAAATAATATAGTTATGTAATTAACCGCGCAAATATGGTATATTTTAGAGAATCTTTCTTTGAAGCCTTTAAAGTCTTCTCTACGCAATTCTATGGTATCACCTAAGCACAGGATGGAAGAATTCCACTGCTTGAGAAGATAGCATACTCTTTTACCATCGCAAAATATGTCAAAGAAAACCTCGACTTGCGAGACTTTCTCTATAGACACCTTTTTCAACTCAATATCAACCTGTGAAGCACAATACATCAGAAATCTTTCCAGTCGTCGTTTTTTTAAAATCTGCCTAGCCAATAAATCCAAGTTGTTTTCTTTTAAAAAGAAGTCCCTCCTCTTGTCTAACCAATTTCTATCTCTATTAAATGGTCTTCTATCCATAATAAGAATTGGTATTTAAATCCAAAGCTTCTCCATCTTCTAAGATTTGCACATTATCAAATAATTCTGGATATTTCTCTCTCCCAAAAGTATGGATAGGAATTAGTTTTTTAGGATTCAAGGCATTAGCAAATCTCTTCAAATCTTCTAATTCGGCATGACCGCTTGTATGGACAGACTCCAACAACAAACCCTTTTCATCACAGAAAGTTTTAAATTTTTCAGTTAAATACCCATCCCACATTGAATAAATGATTTTCACTCCTTCTATCGCATCTATCTTTTTAAGTATAGGCGGAAAAGCAGAATTATCTCTGGCCAGCATTAAAATCCTATCCTTCTTCTCATTTATCTCATCCATCTTAATTTTTCGCTCATTAAATAAGTATAATTTCTTTAAGTCGGCTTCTGCCAATACACCAGCATGGTATTTAAAAAATTTAACCCTGATATTTTTCCAGTCAAACCGCGGGATTCCTTTAGATATTTTATTAAGCTTATCCAGAATAAAAGCAGTGTATAAATCAATCACAAATATTGAATCTGTTTTAAGACAAGCTCTATATGCTGAAACAAGCCTGTCAATATTCTGAGACGAAGCAAAAAGAAAAGTAACGGTCTTACTTTCCTTAAGAATCTCTACAATGCGCTCCTCAATCTCTTTTTCATTATTGTAAAGATGCTCGCTCCTGCCAAGCATAGAACCTTCCATCAAGAGGCAATCTATATCTTTTGGCGGATTTTTAATCATTTGCTCAAATAAGACACTTTTTCTTCCATGTCCTCTAAAATCACCGGAATAAAATAACCGCTTGCCATCAGCCTCAATCAAAAAAGCCAAGGCACCAAAAGCAGAATGATCTACAAGATATGGAATAATTTTAAAATCCCCAATAGTAAAGGATTCTTTATTGCCTATAAATTTAATGTTCAGGCTCTTGGCCTCTCTATGAACAAATAAGTTTGTTACATTAATTAATTCCTTTGCACCCTCGCTCAGATAAATTGGTATATCCGTATGGACATAATTTAAAAGGCCATAGTGATCCTGATGAGAATGAGATATCAAAATACCGTCTATTGATTTCTTTTCATCTTTATATAAGCCATCAATCTTAGGTAAAACCGAAAGTTCTTTGAGCTCTCTGGCTGATTTACCTTTTAAAATATCCGGATCAAATTTTTCTTTGTTCTTATTAACCAAAGGCATCCCAAAATCAATCAATATTCTTGAATTAGCTGTGATTAGCTCAACACAGCTCCCCCCGATTTCTTGTGTTCCGCGATGGATGATTAAATACATAAATAAAGAATCCTATTAATTAGGTAATTAGGCAACATTTTTCACATATATTAAAGAGGGTTTATAAAACAATATATGTATTCCGTTTTTCATTGCGAGTTCCTGCCATTCTTGTTTAGCAACGGAATTTTCAGCGTATTTCATAACCATAACTCCTATTAAGCGGCTGAATTTTTCAACGTTGTTAATTGGATAGTTCTCTAATAGCTGCTTCAGAATGTCTCTTTCTTTGGAATAATATTCTATATAACCTTTCACTTGCTCTACTTTTTCCGTCCTTTCTTTCTTTAGTTCAAAAAAATATATATCCTGACCGTCAAATCCCACGATATCTACACTGTGTTTTTTTTGCCCAAAAGTTAATTCCGAGGCAATAAAACGGATATGATCGTTAGCCTCGAGGATTTCTGATAAATTTTTATCTTTTGACATCGTGTTAATCATAGTCGCCTGTATTTTTCTTTCCGATTTACTACTTGCTTTTTCCAGACTACGAAACTTCAGGCTCTCCATTATCGCTTTTCTTTTCACATCATTTAGAGAAACCAGAATTTCATAATTTTTATCTATTTCTTCAAGCAAAGCTATAAGATTTTTCGCATTCTTTTCAACACCTCTCATCTCACAATTATCTAAGGTGGTTATTACAGTTATACCTTTGCTCGTTGGCCTTAAATGGAAGAATTTACATATTCGTTGCCTGTTATCTCCATCTTTAACAAAACCCTCCCATGCTTGTGCGGCTATTTTTGCATATTTTATTGTTTCCTTGTCTGCATATTTTATTATTTTCACTATATTCCTCCTGTTTGAAATACACACAAATACCTGCCCCTATCTCGCTTCTCTTATGCAACTTCTTGCCCTTTCTCGCCTATCTAACAAATCTTTAATTTGTCCATCGTTAAACCTTAGATTGTCCGGAATTTGTGATACGTCCATTGCGACTATTCCTTCGTGGGCTTTACCCAAATACAAAGCTATATTTGTTCTTGCAGGATTTTGTCGAAGGTAATAATCAAGAACTTGGACACTTACCGCATTTGATATTTCCATTAAATCATCAAACATTTGTTTTGAGCGGGCTGAATATCCTTCGGGGTCTTTACTCTTTTCTGTGGCAGCCAGAACCATGTTAGAATATAACTCATTTGAAGAAGCTACGCCCAAAAACATAGCTACCTCTTTTAAATCCGAGGTGCCCCTTGCATTTGCTGAAGTCGCAGCCACTTGTCCTATTAAAATTTCTCGGGAGATTTTTCCGGTTTTGTTAGAGGCAAGATATAACTCAATAACTTCTGCCTCAAAAGGAGAAAAAACAGGATCTTCAACAGGAATCTTTTTTTCTTCCGCCATTTTTCTTGCTATTTCACACTCGTGAATTCCTGAATCTTTTCCTTCCACTAAAAAGTACCACTCTTTAGGGTCAGAAATTTCTCTGCTGATATCTTCTTGGAAAAATCTGGCGGCTTGCTCGGAAAAATGTTCAGCAGCAATAACTCTGAGTTGCTTTCCACCTCTTTCAATTCTAATTAAAGATGCTCTCCCTCCTAGTTCCTGTTTCCATTGATTTTTATTCCCTTTCTCGCTACCTGAGGATTTAGCAGCTTCTATTGGATTTTCACGGGGTACTGGTTTTCGCATATCCATATATTTATTCTCCTTTATCTTATTATTATACCTTTTTTCAAGAAACTTGCAGGAGTCGGGTCTTTACATTTCACATTTCATTAGTAGGTGGTCTTATATTCTCAAAATCCCCATTACCTGCACTTCGTAGGTGCAAGTAGGGTTTTTGCCAATAACACATCGCCATAGCTTTGGTCTTTTTTAGCTCTAAGTTAGTCTATAGACCTGACCTTTCGGGTGGAAAACTTAGAAAGAGCATCTATCAGGTTATCTATCTGTGAGGACTCTAGGTATCCAGATTACCAATCGTAGCAATAAGTCTTTGTTTGATTTGTTTGCCTTCACGATAACTCTGGACCAACTTCAGATAACGATATACTTTGCCTTCACGTGTATATTGAGAGGTTCTCAGGAACATGATGTCATCACCTCCATCACGCCCTGTATAGCATATTTATATACAAATGTCAAGAGAAAAGTACAAAATTAAGTAGGCTTTACGAAAAATGGTTACCTATATTTTCTCTGGAAATGTTTTAGCCACATATTTACGAATCGCTGCCTTAATCTCTTTGGCAGAATTATAGTTTGAGTTGGCCAGGACATCTTTCTGAATGAGCGCAAGTAATCGCTCCACATCGTTGAGCCAGGAACAATTAGTTGGTAATTCAACCAAGTGGACGGTGTTCAGTAAGCCCATCTACTCGTTTTTTTTAAAGGCAAAATGAGGATCATCGCTGACCATCCATTTCTGAGCCTCGCGAAGGGAAAAACCTGTGCGTTTCAAGAGACGACGAATACTATCCCAACTGATATGAGAAACTATTCCTTTGCGAATCAAATACCTTTGAAGTTTGGACAAGCTCCAAGTTGTAAATGCCAATCCAAGATCTCCGGGTTTAGAAATGGCAATGGTTTTAATCTTCTCTATAGTAGCATCTGTAAACTTAGGTGGACGACCCGGTCGATGAGGAGTTTCCAACCCTTCAAATCCATAGTTATTGAAACGCTTAATCCAGTAAATAACATACTCTCGACATCTAGCCAGGTGTATCATAATCTCTGGTACAGGAAAACCTTCAGCAGAAAGAATGACTACCATTGCTCTGTCTCGGATATTTCGATCTTTCTTTCTGGCCACTTCTTTAAGCCTATCCCATTCCGAAGGTTTAGGCTTTTTAACAAAGAGCGAACAGTTTCCATGCATGGTATCCCTCCTTTCAAATAGGTTACCAGCATTATAACAAATTTTACTTTGTATGTAAAGATTTATCGTAAATTCTATTTAACTGACCTTTCATCCTGAAGTTGAGGATGATGCCATAAACAACTATGTTTGGTATGAAGACGAAGCCAAGGAACTTGAAGAGGAATTTCTTGGGGTTTTCTACCGAAAAGGTCAAGCTCCATTAGAGCATTATGATTTGCACCTCGTAGGTGCGGGTAGGGTTCAGAGAAGACTCAGCGCACTCAACTAAATTCATAAATCAAGACCTAACCCTCTCTCTCATTTGCTGACCCCGAACATGGATTGACCACCTTACAACCAAAATGCTAACAATGAAAAAGGTGTCTGATCTCTTTTATTCCCTTTTATTTTTCACTCATTTTAATAAGTTCACTTTTTATTCTTCTCTATAAGCCTTAAAATATGTTTTTCCCTCTCTAATTCCTCCTGCAATTCTTTTTCACTGGGAAGATACAGTTTATACTTTGATGCAAATAGCTTTTTACTACCCTTCAACACAGAATACTTAACCACCGTTTCATCTTTTTCCGTGCACAGAATAATGCCAATGGTTGGATTATCATCTTTACCTTTCATCTTATCCTCATACATCCGCACATACATATCCATCTGTCCAATATCCCGATGGGCTAATTTACTTGTCTTAAGGTCAATCAAAACAAAACATTTAAGTAAATAGTTGTAAAAGACTAGGTCGATATAAAAATGCTCTGTCTCAGTGGAGATACGTTGCTGGCGGGCAATAAAAGAGAACCCCCGTCCTAACTCTAAAAGAAACTTCTGTAGATGGCCGATAAGTGCCTGCTCAAGTTGACTTTCTCTTAAGTGCGGATTATCCTGAATACCCAAGAACTCCAAAACATACGGATCTTTTATCTGATCTTCTGGCATTGCTTTAAGCTGCCTCGCCGTTCTACCGGCCTCTTGTTTAACAGGAAGTCTGTTTTTGCTGGACAAAAGCCGCTCATAGTAAAAGGAGTTAATCTGGCGCTCCAGTTGTCTCACACTCCAGTTTGCTTGAATGGATTCCTCTGCATAAAACTTTCGCGCCCTATCATTCTCAATCCTTATCAACAGTTTATAATGCGACCAGGTTAATTCGCTCCACAGTGTAGAGCGAATTGGGAATGTCAGATAAAACTGGCGCATATTTCTCAAACTCTGCTCTGAAAATCCTCCGCCAAAATCCTTAGTCAGTCGCTCCGACAGGTTCCGCAATAAGTATGCACCATAACTGGCTTTGTGTCTACCCCTCTGCTCCTCCTCTACGGTCCGCCTGCCTACATTCCAATAGGCCTCAACCATAACAAATTTAACCGCTGTATAGGCTTTATTCCTTGCCTCTGCCAGAATTTTCTTAATATCTTTGTAAAATTGCAGATTAGAGATTTCTCTTTTCATAACTCTCGTCATAATTCTCTTTCCCCCTGGGCAACTTTCCCAAAATCTATATCCTTCACCCTGATTTTACCGGTCATTAATTGATTAAGCATAGTTTTGAATAAAGATTGAAGGGTTTGTTTTCGGGTCTCTGCCTGCTGGATTTTTTATCTTTTTAATCAGAAATCCAAAATCTTCACATAATCGCTCAAAGTTTTTATCATTGAAATATCGGCTTATTTTACACTTCATTTTATCTACCCTTCACGCCTTAATTTTTTAAATCGGCATCTGTAAACACAGGATAATTTCTGTAATTTCTCTTAGGTGTCATTACTTGCACCTCGTAGGTGCAAGTAGGGTTTAGAGAAGGCTCAGCGCACCCAACTAAAGTCATAAATCAAGATTTATCCCGCTTGCCCCGTTGGATGACGAAGTCTATCCAATGGGGTTAGATGGCGACCTGCCCCGTAGGCCTATCCTTGGGGAGCCTCTCTAATGGGACCTGACCCCTTCGCCCCTGTCCCTATTTCTTAAATTTTTCGAGATTATCTTTAAACTCGCTAAGAATGGCGGGTAATGACAAGGATAAACCCTCAAATCTCTTCCATTTAAGCTCAAAACCATAAATGTGCCTGAACAGATGGCGGAAGCGTAGATATTCTTTGAATTTTTCCAGTAAATCCGTACTAATTACTGCATCGCGAATACCTTTAATGGGATGTGCCATTTGTAAAAGAAGTTCTGTATGCCAATCCTCACCCTTTGGCAATTCACCGTTTATATGAACCGCAATCCTCTCAAAAATCTTCTCCACTCCACAGTAAAAATCGTGAAGAATACTACCAGCGGCTCTCGTTTGTATAAAATCTGGTTCATTTATAAATCTTCCTGTTAAGTCTCCCATTTCTCTGGCTAATCTTGCCAGGTTCTCCAATCCAACATCTATTTCTTTCTTTAGGGCTTCTTTATTCATACACGAGTTCTCCCTTTTTAACTACCTTTTCCTTTAGACTTTCAAAGGCATCCTCAAAGGGGATAAGATTGAGTTCCACACCAGCAGGTAGAATATCCCATAACTCAGTTAGGACTTTCATATAAAGGTCTGGGGGTAAACCTTCTACTACTAAATCAATATCTGACCTTTCATGGACAAAACCTTCAACTAACGAACCAATTAGGGATACTTTCTTTACCTTATATTTATCCTTTAAGACTTCAGCACATTTCTTAGCCAACTTTTGTAATTTTTTTTTCTTATCCATTGCTCTCCTCCTCACTAACCCTTTCACATCAGGGGTTTATCCCGTTAGAGGCTTTGTATACGTTGAAGCTGGTGCCTCCCAATGGGGTCAATTTTCAAATTAAGTCACATCGCAAGACCTGCCCCTCTCCCGCTGCTCCCGCTCTACTCATAGCCCAAATCTTTAAATAATTTTATCGCTGGTTGTTCTATTAATTTGTCTTCTGTGTATTCTTTCATTTACCTGTTTAGGTATGAAAACCAATCGGTCTATGTGGCTTTTTAGGTGGTGCCATTAACTGGCGAATTGCATCAAAAATAGTTTTTATTTCTTCGTCATGCTTTTCGATTCTTCTTTCAAGTTGACTTAATTTATGTGCCAACTCTTTATGTGTTGAAAGGATTTCTCTAAGTTTTACAAACGCTCGCATGATTGCAATATTGACCAGAATAGCCCTTTCGCTATTAAGAACGCTGGAAAGCATAGCTACGCCCTGTTCTGTAAAAGCATAAGGTGAATACCCCCCCCAAAATATTTTTTATGTGGTATCACATTTTGTGATACCAGCCATTTTGCCTCAGAATTATTGAGTTGGAACATAAAATCATCGGGAAATCTCTTAATATTACGCTTTACCGATTGATTCAATACTCTTGTTTCTACACTATAAAGTTCTGCTAAGTGTAAACTCAACATTACCTTATGCCCACGAATAAGAAAAATCTTTTGTTGGATTATTTCTTGCGGAACTATTTCTTTCATTCTGGACTTCTTAGATAGAATTATTTTACTCATATTACCTTTATATCCAAATCAGAGACATCTATTTCTCCAAAAATCAACCTTGGCAAAAGTGTACTGCTTCAGACCCTTTCGGTGTCATCCCCTTTTCCTTTGCAACTTTTTAAAAAGTGAAATGTCAAGACCTGACCCTCTCCCGCTCTACTTATCTCCTCAACTCTCTTCATCGTCCTGAATCCTCTGGATACTGATTTGCCCAGACTGGCACCCTTCCCTTAGCTAAAAGTCGCAAGTCAAGATTTATCCCCCCTGCTCCGCTGGATGACGAAGTCTATCTATCGGGACCTGACACCTCCACTCTTTTGATTTTGTTGCCTCTGTTCCCCACTCTTTCACATCATAGTCAATTTTCAGAGAAGGCTCAGCGCACTCAACTAAAGTCATAAATCAAGATTTATCCCGTTAGAGGGCAAAGCCTCTCTAATAGGACCTGACACCTTCATCTGCTGTTGGTCGCTTTTCATTGAACCAATCCATTACAACCTAAATCATTAAAGAAATCATTTATGGTATATGAAATATTTGGGTCTAAAATAGCATCTACCTTTCCAATCAATTTTTCTGAGGTAATCGCTCCTCCATTAATACCAGTTTGCGTTAAAATATATTGAATTTGGCTTAAAAATTGACCGATAAAGTTGCCAGATACAAAAGTATACTTGATTGGAGTCTGAGGGTAATTCGGCACTCTAAAATTCTCCCACCATCTATTGTTATTAAGACTTGGATTTTTTTGATTATATTCATTGATATATCTGACCATTTTATCTCTCTCAGAATTTGGAATATTAAAACCGTTTCTGTAACTTTTAGAGTCCATTATGACTCCATTAATTGGTGCTACATGGGGTGAGTAAGCAATAATTTCTGGCCTATTGCCTCCAGATAAACGTATCGCTATTAAATCATCTATCAGATTAAGCAGTTCAACAATTCTTAATTCAAAGAGTCTATTTTGCTTTGAATCAAAACCTAAGTCAACCAGATCAAAGAAAGAATGATTAATATATCTTGTTTGAGAGCTTAGTCGAAGTTTAATTCGAGTGATATAAGAAGGCATTAATTCAGGAACTGGTAGAACCGGAACTCGTAGATTTATTATGCTATCAGCAATTCTGAACTGATTTCTACCATTTTGCTTAACATTTAAACCAATACGTTCAAAATTCTTTATGTCATCTTGGATTACAGCAATAGGAATGTTGTTTACTCTTTTTCTGCTCAGATAATCTTGAATCTGTTGAGGTATGCGCCAATTTTTCAAATATTGAATTATTAGTGCTCGTCTTGTTCTGAGATAATTTTTATCCGAGCCTTTTGTAGCTAACATCTCGAAGAAAATCCTTTTAGGTATTCTCTGGTGTCGGCTTCTTGCTCTTGACATTCTAAAGGCATCTATACCATCAACTGTAATTCTGTATGATTGAGGAATATTGGTTACAAAAGTTTGGCCCCCTATATTTGCAGATGCAGCCTTTGCAGATTGTTCGACCCAGTTTATTTGTCTATGCGCTAGCCACCCACAAATCATTCTAGCATATTTATCGCTTGAACCTTCCCAGTCGGTTAAAATTTGATTCTTTTGCATAGGATTCATAACTATCGCCTCTACAACCAAATGCTGGGGATAAGTTGTAAAACCGTCTTCTCCCCTAAAGCCTAATTCCCTTCCTAACTCAAATTTGGTTAACAGCGGATTGGTAGGGTTAGTATTATATTGAGTATACAGAAGCTCTAATATTCTGGTCACGGGAGGGTATTGTAGAAATGATTCTTTCAACACATCAAATTTTGAATTTAAAGTATTAGATTGAGTGAGTTTCAAGCCAAAATCAGTAATAGAATATATATCATCTTGTTGATAATATTGAATAAAACCCAGTGTTTCTGCCCATCTGATAAAATTATTTGCAGGCCAGTCGGAAATAAAAGATCTCCTCTGGCCAGAAATCAAAGCCTGAATGATACCATTACATCTGGCACTTGATCGAGGAGTAAATGCTGTTCCTACTAAACTTTTGTATCTGATTTTTGGATAATTTCTATGTCCTCTTCTCGAATTTAGCTCACTAATGAAATCCTGTCTTCCATCTTGAGGAAGGACTTTTTGAGGGATTAGATTTGTCAACAAATCATGATGAGTTTGCGAATTATGATCAAAAAGTTCAACTACTTTTATCAAATTCTCTAATCTCCCCGGATCCTGAATCCAACCTGTAGAACGATTCGCCATTAATGCCTTCCTACGTCTCTTTCCTGAATATTAAGATAAATTGATGGAGTTGGTTGCTTATATATGCAAAGGGATAACCATAAGGATAAAGATTTACTGTCTTATCATACCAGATTTTATATCCCTTGAATTTTAATTGCTCAATTTCTAACAACTTATTTACTATATCGAAATGGAGCATCCCTGAATATTCATCAATTGGTTGAAAATCTTTTGTAAAAACAAGCAAGTAGCCCTTATTTTTTAAGTATTTAAGGCTTTTCACAATAATATCTTTCAATTCTTCAAGAAAAATAGGTAAAGGTTTATTACCGATATCCTCACTGTCATTAGTAAATGGAGTAGGCGCTGTATCTTTTTTCTTTTTAACTGCTTCTCCTGTCTTTCTTCTAATCATCATATTCCCATAAGGAGGATCAGTTAATATTAAATCAAATGTCCTTTGAGTTATTTGGGGGATTTCATCAATTTTTTTAGAGTTGCCCACTATAGCTATCTGTTCTCTTAGATTTTCCTTTTGACAAACTTGCTTGTATATATCGATATACTCTCGGGATAGGTCAATTCCTACCGCATTCCTGTTTATCAAAGATGCCCCCAATAAGGTCCCGCCAACTCCCATAAAGGGGTCTAATATCCAACCATTCTCTTTAGTGAAAAATTCAATAATTTTTTCCATCAATTGGGGGGGCTTCGGAGAAGGATGCTTTGCTCTCAGTCTGTGAGAAAATCCTTCTTTACCCCTGGTACTATATTTAGTTTCCCACACTTCCATAATGAATTTGTAAAGTTCCATGTCTTGCTCAGTGCTTTGAACTGGTTCAACGGAATTAATCCGATAGACCCATTCTCTGCCCGTTAAATTATTCAATTTGTTTCGCTCGTCGTATATCCCCCTTTCTCCATAATCAATTCCATGTTTACTAAGTTTCTTGCGGTCTTTATCGGTGTAAAATAAGGCCAACTGTTCAGATACTTTATAAGCTTGTTCTTTAAGTTTCTCATAACTTAGACTGTAGTGTTTTCGTATAGGTACTTCTACAAAATAAATATATTCGACTACACCTCTGTCTGAAGTTATGTTTGAATTACTCTTGAATCTTCTATAGCGCTCTTCAAACTTTATATAATTTCTCCCCTTCTTTCTAAAAATTCCCTCTATTTCAGTCTCTGGAATAATCCCCTCTGAATTGTAACTCATTAAAATATAATTAGCTTTAGCATTCATTATCAAGTCCTCAAGAGCCTCAACACAGAAGTTCTTCTGAGAAAATTTTGATTTGTGTAAATAATCATCTTTTCTCAAGCCGGTTTTCCCCTTTAATTCTATTTTATCATTTTTTGCGATTGTCTCTAAAACATGGTAATTGGAAATATACTGCCTAGTATTATAAGGTGGATCAAGATACAATATATCTGCCTCAATATTTCTTATCAATTCATTGGCATCCTTTTGGAAGCAATAATGCTGGTTTGTTGATAATATAAATTGAGGAACTTCTAAAGTTAAGGACTTGAATGCCCTCTTGTCCCAAGATTTCAGATATGCTCCATAAGTTCCTGAAATATTAGAAACAAAAGGTATTGCTTCAACCAATGAAGTTTTCAATATAATTTCTTCCATTTCTGAAATAAGATTATTCTGCTTCCACCATGAAATGGTTTGCAGGATTCCATCTATTTTCTGAGCATTTTCATCAGAGAAATACATTCGTTGATATTTCCCGGAGGGAGCGTAATTCTCAAACGCATAGTCTTTAATTCCTTTGGCATTATTTAAGAAATTGATGACATTTTCTACTTCGGTTTTGCGGTTATCATAAGTCTTTTTTTGTTTTAACCATTGAGTCAAATACAGAAATTTAGGGATAGTATTATTTTCTATATATGTCTTTTGCAAAATATACGGAAAATAAAGGTTATCGTTTGAAACAATATAGTAACCTCTTTTCTTAAAATGTTGAGCAACTTTAGTGGTGCCTGAGAAAATGTCAAAGAATATTTTTCCTTTAACACCCATCTCTTGAACTACACGTTCAATAAAGAATATTAAATTCTCTTTGCTACCAATAAATCGCATGACATTTCCTCTTTTCCATTTTTAAAGCGACGAATGGCGTATAACGTTCCCAGCATAAAAGAAGTTTTTGCGAAGCAAAAATTTGGGAGAGCCTGAAAGGCGAACCTTTTATGCTGTGTTATGTGCAGTGCCGTATATTCAAAGCCTTCCATGATTCTTTATTCTTTTTTTTATCAAAAGATGGAATTACATCAAAAGTAACTTCATTTCTATCTGTTATATCAGGTGGCAAATCTGACTTATGACAGAAAAAGGATTGCTCGTCTTTTGCAATAATAAAACAGAATGGACGGTCGCTCCGACCTAAACTTACTTTACCAACAAGTCCTTTTTTTACTTTGCGGTTCTTGCATGACAAGTTCTTTAAGTCGCTTTCTTTCCCCAATAATTGACTCCACTCACTTCGGCAAATACTCAATGCTTCTTTTAGAGAGGATGGTTCCTTGTTATTACCAATGATTTTATTTAAATCATCAACAGTGTTTATTATAGGCTCAGGCATAGTCCATCCCTTTTCATTTCTAACGTATTTGCATAGGACAAGATGTGCTCTGGCTTCTTCGTACTTTCCCATCTCCTTGCAGAGCATTCCAATATCTGCAAATAGTGATACCATTGGTTCAAGTTTCAAATGACCACTAGCAGCTTGGTACATTAGTTTTAAAGCATCTTCTTTGCGGCTTTTATCGCTAACTACTTTTGCATACTCATGAAGCATCCACCAGTCAGGCTTATAACCACTACATAGATTTTGATAAATCTTTTCTGATTCAGGAAGGTTGCCAAGAATATGGTTTGCTAAGGCCTTAAGTCGCAGGAAGAATTTCCGTTGTTTGGGGAATCGTTCTAAAATTTCATCTACTATGCTTATTGCTTCTGTTGTATCCCCTTTTTCAATGAGCCCATTTATTCGGTAGTTATACCAAAGAGATTGGTCACTCCATCCCTCCTTACCTAAGTCATCTGTCATAGGTTTCGCACTAAGAGAATCTGGATCAATTTTAACCACCCATTCATTAACAGTCTGCCAATGATTAGAAGATTTGGCTGATTTTAACACTTTAAAAACTATCATCTTTACAGCTAGATCTTCAGGATTCCAACTCATTATTCTTTTGGCTATCTCTACTACTTTTTCAAGAGGTTCTTCTTCATTGAATTTAGGAAGTATCCCTTGGATGTAAGTCCATATAACTTCATTTCGACACCATTTAAAATCTGGATATTTGACAACCAGCTCATCAGCAAGAACGATCGCCTCATCAAATAATTCTAGTTTTCTAAGACAGTGAAGAAGTCCAGCACCATCAAACCTATCTCCTGTTTCTTTCCATAAATTTCTGTAGAGTGGGAGAGCTTCTTTGAAATTCCCCGCCTTTCTAAGTCCATTAGCTTTCTGTTTCTGTTCCGTTAGATTAGTCATATTTTATATCTCAACTATCTATTAACAACCGCAGTAGTTGTCTTGAAATGCAATTTTGCAACTTTTCGAAGCGTTTCTTCTCCATACATATCGACAACCTTTTTTGCATTTTCTATAACTGCCTGCGAGGCACCCTTAGGCAAGTCAATTTTATATTCACTTGATAATTTGGACAGTTTTTCTAAAAATTTTGCTCGCGCTATAATTGATGCCGCTGCTACAGCTATGTTCTGTTCAGCCTTATGCATCTGTATCAGTTCTAACTTTTTGCCTCTTTCTTGAAGTTTACCAAGGATAAAACTTTCATCCCCAAATTGGTCAGCGATTGCAACTTTACAATCTATTTTAGAAAGAATTTCTTCTATCGCTTTTGCATGTCCCCAGGCAAGTAATGTGTTTAATTTTTTCTTTTCCTTTCTAAATTGTTCGTATAAGTCATTATATTTTTCTGGAGATATTTCAATAATCGCAAAACGCCCCTTACATATTCTAGCTATTTCCCGAGCAAGTTCTAAGTTCTTACTATCGCTAAGTTTCTTGCTATCCTTGACACCATACGCCATCAAATCTTTCGCAGTTTGCCCGTCTACATATACCCCAGCACTAACCAAGGGACCGAAATAATCGCCTTTACCGGATTCATCTGTACCAATTATGGGAAATTTTAATTCAACATTCTTCTTACTTGATTTTTTAAAATCAGATGATATTTTTTCACCTTCTATCAAATTCTGAATTTTTATAGCATTTACTCCACCTTTAAGTTGCGAATAATCAATCTTCAAAGTACCTTTTTTGTTCTGATAGACCCTAATTACTCCTGACCAGTCAAGAATAGATACATTGAACTGCAAACCATAATCGATCAATTGGTAATCCGAAATATTGATATTATCGGCTGCCAGAATCGATTTTATATTTTCATATATTTCTAGAAGTCTGTCGCCCTGCTTCATGTCATTCATTCCTTACTATTCCTTACTTCGGGAGCAAATTGAAAAGGTCATTGAAATAGTCAAATATTTCTTTTGTATCTTCAAATATCTTGTTAACCTTTTTCTCTGCCTCTTCTTGCGAATCAACTTTGGTAATTTTGCTTTCGTCACTGTGCATCATAAAGTTTCTGTTCGTATCGAGATACACACTAATTGTTTTGAGCATTCTGTCCGCATGTTTTTCTTTACCACAAATAGACTTTCTTTTTGGATTGTTTTCATCATTCAGAGCGGAGAAATTTGCATTTTTTGTTTTAAAATAGTCTGTTTCGACAAGTCCTATCCCAACAAGTAGTTTTTTTACAAATCCCTCAAAAGCTTTAGAAGCGGGCATCACTAAAGGGGAAAATTCAGGTAGAGGAATTTTAGTTAAGCAAAGACATTCTGATGCTACAAACCATTTTTTGTCATAAGATTCAAGATAGTCATAGACAAACCCTATTTTTGTCTTTACATTGCCTTCAGCCAAGCCTATAAGCTCAGGAGTATATTTAGCAGCAAAGATTTGCAAATTCTTTTCATCGCTAGATATGAATCTGGCTATCACGTCCTTTTCTGATGGGCTAGCAATTTTTTCGATTAGGTCGCAGTTATCATTAAAAAGTTTATCCGTTTTACCTTGAAGTAGTAAAGTACCATTAACGTACTGTGTCAAGGTTAAAGAAGAATCATTTCTGGTAATTTTAGCTCTATATTCGATATCAGGGCTTGGATTATCATTGATTTCAATGGTGGCATCAAGTGTCTTTAAGGATTCCTTTACTTTTCCCCTGAGTTCGGACAGCATAATATCATATCTTGTTGCACATGCTTGTGTCTTGCTTCCAAGAAAATATTCCAGATTAGTCTCAATTTTTTGTTTCAGATCGGTAAACTCATCTTTCAATCTGTTCTTCGGCCCTCCTATTACAATGCTACCAGTATGATATATAGTTACTATAGTCCTTTCCCGAATATTAGATATTTCTAAACGCAAATCATTGTTAGCATCTTCTGAAGATTGGACCTGGTAGTTTTTATCTTTACAGTAATTTTCAAATATTTGTTCTATCCTATGAGCATTTGAATTAGTTTTAGACATATCTTAAACATCCTAAAGTATTTCTATGATATAATCTCTTTCATTACTTACTTCCAAAGACATTGCATATAACTACTAATAGACGCAGTACTGCGTTTATCCTGCCAAAATAGTATATTATCCGCAGTACTGCGGATATTTCCTACTATAGTTTAGTCACTTTTAATACTAAATTGTCCAATGGACTTTTGATTCTTCCCAAATCTCTATTATTTACATGGGTGTATATTTCAGTTGTTTTGCTACTCTTGTTGCCCAAAAGCTCTTGAATATATCTTAAGTCAGTACCTCCTTCTAATAAATGGGTAGCAAAACTATGGCACAAGGTATGAGCAGTACCATGATTCTCTAATTTCTAACATTTTTATTGACCTCCATTTCACATTTAATACAGATATAGTCACCTTCAGGAAATGGCTTATTCATAATTTTTCTATAATAAAAATCATTCAGGTCTATGATTCTTCCCACAAATAATCCTGAGCCCATCTTAACATTCTTCCCGCATTCATTACACTTTTCAACTATCATTTTAATGCTCTTTCTATAATATTAGACTCCTTTTGAAGACAAAGCATTCTTCCTCGCGCTTTAGTTCTTTAAGCTCAAAAATTTCTGTAACTTCATCAACATCTAAAGCACCAAATAGCGAAAGTTGTTCATGCAAAAGCGCACAAACATTAGCTTTGGAACAGGTTAAGCATTGATCCAAGACAACGCCTGTGCAATGTATTTCTTCTGGAATTTTATATACTATCGTCTTAGCCATTTCTTTCCTTCAACCTTCATTAAATCAGCAAATGAAGAACTTGGAGTCGGGTCTTTACATTTCACATTTCATTAGTAGATGGTCTTATATTTTCAAAATCCGCATTACTTGCACCTCGTAGGTGCAGTTATCGTTACTTTAAACCTCTATTTCCATTACACCGAGTTCCTTGGCAGATATTGAAATTTCCTTATCTAATACCGACAAGCACCCTCTTATCGCATCTTTGATATTTTCAATCGCCTCCTCTATTGTATTTCCCTGCGAGTGACAACCAGGAATAGCTGGACAGTGCACTACATAACCAAAGTCCTCGCCCTTTTCAATAATAACTCTATAGACCATTGTTATCACCTCCGTTCAAATCATAAGATTAATAGGGGGCGGGTAGCCTTTTCTTCTATTTTGAGTGTACCACACCTAATCATTTGCCAGTTTTCGCCTATGAACAGACTATCCATTCTCATCTTCTAACTTTTCAGTAGTCTGATTTTCAGTAGTCTGAGATTTTATAGGAATCTTTTCTATTAGTTGTATTTCAGGAAACTCTTTACCAGCGACTCCTAATTCCTTAAATTTTCTGGCACTAATCATAACTCTGTGCTCTAAAGACCCAACCATCTCATTGAAAGCATCAACTGCTCGAGAAAGATTACCGCCCATTTTATTCACATGCTCTAAAAATGGTTGAAATCGGTCGTACATCTCTTTCCCTAAGTTAGCAATTTCTTGGGCACTTTTGGCGATTTGCTCCTGACGCCATCCATAAGCAATCGCTCTGAGCAAAGCAAATAAAGTAGCTGGCGTAGCGATTATCACTTTGGATTTCATCCCATCTTCAATCAAAGCATGGTCGTTTTCAAGAGCAGCGCTTAAGAATGAATCACCTGGCATAAACATTACAACAAATTCCGGTGATCGAGTGAACTGTTTCCAATAATTCTTCTCCGACAAAGATTTCATGTGTTTTCTAACCTGCTGTGCATGCTTCTTGATAAACCCTTTTCTTTCATCGTCTGTTTCTGAAGCAACTGCATCTAAATATGCATCTAATGAAACTTTGCTATCAACTACAACCTCCCGCTCAGCAGGTAGATGAATAATTAGATCCGGTATGATTCTACCCTCCTCAGTATTAACCGAAACTTGTTCAGTATAATCACAATGCTCAGACATACCCAAAAGTTCAACAACCCTTTTTAAGGTAATTTCCCCCCAGCGCCCCCTAACTTCAGGCTTTTTTAATGCCGCAACCAGGCTTCCCGTTTCTTTTTGAAGTTGTTGTTCGCTTGAAATAAGTGATTTGATTTGACTTTCTAAACTTGAGTATGCGGTTATCCTTGTTTTCTCAATTTCATTTATCTGTTTTTCATATCTCTTCAAAACATCTTCTAAGGGCTTCACAATATTTTTTACGGCTTCTTCTTTCCTACCCAATTCTCCTTTTGCTTCGCTTAATACCACTGCAAGATTTTCCTTGGCAAGTTCAAGAAATGCTCTACTATTACTTTTTAGAGACTCTCCCGAGAGTGCCTGAAAGGTCGTGGTTAACTTCTCCTGAGCTTGTTCTAAAAGCTTTCTTTGTTCTTCTATACTCTTATTCGTTTCTTCTAACCGGGTTTCTGCTATTGTTTTAGCTTGCTGAACCGATGTAAGACTACTTCTAAGGTCATGCGTGGTTCTGTCTTTCTCCTCAATTTGGCGATGCAGTTCACCTGCCAATAAGTTTTCATTTTTTCTATATTTGAAATAAGATAGAAACCAGCCAATTACGCAACCGCACAAGAATAACAATACGCCTACTAAAATAGCAATAGCTGTACTCACGACTTTAATCTCCTGCATTCTTGTAAATTTACCGGGTCGGACCCGGTTTGGTTCTGGTATGGTTAATCAGCTAATCTAATAAGAGAGGTTTAAATTCTTTTTCTTTTTTATATTTATCTGATACAAAGGCAAGCTCCTCTGTTTGTTCTTTGTAAGAAGCAAATTTATCTTTTCCCTGAAAATAATCTAAGATATGATCCCGAAAAACCCAAGAAGTATTTCGTTTACCAATATAGTCTGGATAGCTAGAATAAGAATAGTTTTCTAAATTTTTAATCTTGGAATAATCTGATAATTCTATTGGATTAATATGTATATAAGATGAGAGGTGTAAAAAGTATTCATCTTTTGATACCAGAGCAGCTTTATAACGACCTTGAAAAAGAGGTCCTACTCTCTCATATTTCTCGTTAAAATATTTTACATAAGCATTAATTAACCGTCTCATAAATTCAGTGATAGCATGTTCTGATTTCTGTTGAATCAAAAAATGAAAATGATTAGGCATAAGCACATAGCAAAGAAGATGAATCTCTTTATATAAACTAAATTCTGAGCCTAATCTTGAAATATTAAGAGGCGCTTTTTGTTTTTTATCTGGACAGCTTAAGTATGACTTTAGATAATAAAGAAAAATCCTAAAATCCTGCTCATCTAAAAAAATATCTCCTTTCTCCACTCTCCTATTGTAGATATGATAAATTCCATCTTTGACAAATATTCTTATTATATTCTTTGATGGCATAATTTTTTGAATTAACGGGTCAATTAACGGGTCGGACCTGCACTATCCTGCATTATAATAGCATAATTTTTAAGCTTTTTAAACAACTTGTGCAGGTCCGACCCGGTCAGTTAATAATAATCAATAAGTTTTGTTTTGGTATTTAGTCATTCGGTATTTGTGATTTGACACAAAGTGTCTCACTTAATTTAAGGTTACAGAGATTTATAGCCGTGATGGGAATTTGTATATTGTGATTTAGCATTGCATTTGCCCTATGCTCTATGCTCTATGTGATAAGCCTTCAGCCTTTATTAAATCAGCAAATCCGTGGCAGGATATCGCCGACGAGCATGTCAACTATCCGTGAGGC
>CAZVBB010000005.1:0-19723 GCA_964625285.1 uncultured bacterium
AGCCTGAAGAGAGTGTTGGTTATGACTTAGGGGTAGATTTCTGGGGTGAGCGCTTCCATATAGCAGCAACCTATTTTCACAATGATATTAAGAATTTGATTGCTTGGCCTGAGGTTGCTCCTGGGACTTGGAGATATGAAGCACGAAATATTGGTAAAGCAAGAACAGAAGGGATGGAGCTGGAGCTTTCTCTCATGCCTCTTGACGAGCTGAGAGTAACGACTAACTATACCTACACCGATACTGAAGACAAGGCGACGGGTAAGAAATTGCCCCGCAGACCCAGGAATAAGCTTGACCTGAGTTTTAACTACCGCCCACTGGAGAAGATTAATTTAAATTTACATTTCCACTATGTTGGCGACCGCTGGGACGATGCCGCAAACACAAAAAAATTAGATAGTTACACCCGGGTTGATTTCGCCACTTCCTATGACTGGACGGAGGACTTTCAGTTACTTCTACGCGGCGAGAATATTTTCAATGAGGAATACGAGGAGATAAAGGGCTTTGGAACACCAGGAGCTTCTTTCTTCGGTGGAGCAAGAGTAATTTTTTAAAGGAAGGGTTAAAGGATTAGGGTTCAAGTGCAGAATTTACCCCCTCACCCTTCCCTCTCCCCTTGGGGGGAGAGGATTAAGGTGAGGGGAAAAACGAAATAAGGTGGTTTTTTGAAAAAAGGCGGTCTAAAATGACCGCCTTTTTTCTACCTCTTAACCTTAAAAACCTCAAAGAAAAAATTCTTGCCATCTTGTATACAATTACAGTATCATTCAGATAGATAGGCTGCCAGCTAGAGGCTGGTCGTCCTCTGGACGAGGTTGAAGGCTAGTGGCTTATCGCAAAGTGCAAATGGCAAAGTGAGAAACGTGATTTAACGATAGGCGTCCACCTGGGCAGTTTCTAACCCTGCTATAGAAAATTGTAACATTTATTGAGCCTGGTTAATTCACACCTGAATCGTAGTTGCCCGATTTATCGGGCATAGCCCCACATATGTAAAATTGTTTTACGAAAATAATTCGTATAAAAATGAGTTAGGTAACATGCAAACGAAAAGGATATATTGATCCTGTTACAATTAGATTAAAGAGAAGAAATGAGAATAAAAGAGGTATTAAAGGAATTCAGAGAAGAAATTGAAAAATTATATGGCAAGAGGTTAAAGAGTATTATCCTATATGGTTCATGGGCAAGGGGTGATGCTACGGGAGATTCAGATATAGATGTGCTTATTGTTGTTGAAGGAGAAGTCATTCCCGGAAAAGAAATTGATAAGATGATAGATATAATCACGGAGATCAATCTAAAACATGGAGTGTTAATATCGGTCTATCCTACCTCGGAGGAAGACTATTCCACGATTAACAGTCCGTTGCTCATAAATGTGCGAAGGGAAGGAGTGCTTGCGTGAAAGAAATAAATTCCTTAATCGAAAGAGCAAAACAGTATCTTAAAAGTGCTGAATTGCTCCTTGAAGAAGGAGACTATGAATCCTCAGTTTCAAGAACATATTATGCTATGTTTTATTCTACACAAGCTATGCTACTTACAAAGAAGTTGTCATTTTCATCACATAAAGGTGTAATTTCTGCTTTCGGGGAACATTTTCTCAAAACTGGCTTTTTCCCAAAAGAAATGGGTAAAGAATTAAACAGAGCATTTGAGAAAAGACAATTAGGAGATTACGAATACACTTTCGTGATATCGAGGACAGAAGCAGAAGAAATGCTTAAGAGTGGAAAGAAGTTTGCGGAGAAGATAGTTCAACATCTGAAGGAGAAAAAAATACTACTATGAAATACTGCACGTCGCCTGACAAAGCGTATCTGGCTTCGGCTAAAGCCTCCACCCAAATTCCCCTTCGAGGAAACTTCAGATACGCTCGGAACGTTAGCGCGCTATTGCTTAATGCAAAATGAAAAGTGTGCCAAAGGTGCTCCCGCCTAGGCGGACCTGTTCAAGGGGAAAATGGACTGAAGGCTGGTGCACTGGTGACTGGTGCTCTGGTGCTCTGGTTACCCAAAGGGGATAGCTTGAATGAATACCTTACCACCAAAAGGATTGATTACGGCTCTTATTACTCCACTCACCAAGAGTAGAGAAGTAGATAAAGAGAGCTTGAGGACACTCCTTGACTCAGTTATCCCTTACTCAGATGGAATTCTCCTCGGAGCGAGTATTACGGGGGAATGGTTTCTTCTTGAAAATGATCGCCGCCTTGAGTTAATCGCCTTGACATTGGAGATAGTAGCCGGCAGAACTGTTCTCTTTATAGGAATCACAGGTGAGGATTTAGAAGATACCAGAGAAAACATAAAAAAAATTGAGAAAGAAATTGACAGGCTTGACTATCGGGGAAAAATATTTCTCTTTGACTCCCCTCTGTGGTATCACAGCAATCGCGGGTTGCGTGATAACTACCTTGAATTGGAGAAGCTGACAGACCTTCCGTTTATCCTCTACAACAATCCACTGCTCATCAAGGAGAAGAGGAGTGGCATGATGAGAGGAAATATCAGAACGGCTATTCTGAAAGAATTAAGCTTAAATGACAAAATAGTAGGTCTGGAGCACACAGGAAGCCTCTCGAGGGGACTCAACTATCTCAGAGCAGTGAGGAAGAGAAGAGATTTCAGGATTTATGACGGGAGTGAGGCAAGTTTTCTTAAATGCCCTGGTATGAGTGGAGTCATCTCTGCTGGAGCTAATGTTTTTCCACAGCAGTGGAAAGATGCTGTAAATTTTTCTCTGAATCCTTACGATGCGCGTAAGAAAGACCCTGATTATTGCCGAGTGGTATGGAATATGGGTGAGATGTTAATGAAGTTTCGGGAAATATACGTTGAGAATCCAGCAGCGGTAATCAAATATATCTTAAAGAAACTTGGCCGAATTGATGATGATGCCTTGGCGGCAGGAGGAAAACCAATAAGCTTTAGTGAGCAGCATAGTATAGATGAGTTTTTAAAAACCTGCGAACCGAAAACCGAAAACCGAAAACAGTTTCTCCTGGATACTAAAGGAGTAATAGAGCGGGCAAAGAATGTTCTTCATCTGGAAGCGGAGGCAATTAATGGCTTGATTGATAGAATTGACCATAATTTTTCCAGCGCCGTGGAAGTTATTCTTAAGAATAAAGGAAGAATAATTGTTGTTGGTGTTGGTAAGTCAGGTCATATCGGAAGAAAAATTGCTGCAACTCTGGCGAGTACCGGCACTCCTGCCTTTTTTCTTCATCCTACTGAGGCTATTCATGGCGACCTCGGCATGGTAACAAGTGAGGATATCGTTCTTGCCATCTCCAATAGTGGAGAAACCGAAGAAGTTCTTCGGCTCCTACCGCTGATTAAAGAGATGGGTTCGAAAATAATTGCTTTTACAGGAGAAGTTAATTCTACTCTGGGAAAAAACAGTCACATTGTCATTGACATAAGCGTTGACCGTGAGGCTTGTCCGCTAAGTCTTGCTCCTACAGCTAGCACAACTGCGGCTCTCGCAATGGGAGATGCACTGGCAATGACATTGCTTGATAAACGAGGTTTTGCGAGAGATGAGTTCGCCCGCTTTCACCCTGGAGGAAAATTAGGAAAAGAACTGAGGAAAAAATGTGCGGAATAGTTGGATATATTGGGGAGAGAGAAGCATCCCCGATTATTTTAAAGGGACTAAAGCATCTTGAATATCGTGGCTATGATTCAGCAGGGATAGCATCCATCTATAGAGGAAAAATTCACATCCGTCGCTGTGCCGGAAAGGTTCTAGACCTGGAAAATATTATTCTGCAGAAACCACTGATGGGAGAAATTGCCCTGGGGCATACTCGCTGGGCAACGCATGGAAAGCCGTCTGAAGAAAATACCCACCCTCACACTGACTGCAAAAAAGAATTAGTCATCGTTCATAATGGCATCATTGAAAATTATCTTTCTTTAAGAGATAGTCTGATAAAGGAAGGACATGTCTTTAAATCTGAAACTGACAGCGAGGTCATTGTCCATCTCATCGAGAAATACCTGAATGGCAATCTGGAGATTGCTGTCCGCACGGCACTTAAAAAAGTGAAGGGCTCTTATGCGATAGGGGTCATCTGGAAAAAAGATAAAGATAATCTAATAGCTGCCCGCAGTGGGAGCCCCTTAATTATCGGGCTCAAAAACAATGAGTCCTTTATTGCTTCTGATGTTCCTGCCATTCTTTCCGAGACGAGGAACATAGTCTATTTAGGAGATAGCGAGATAGCTACCATAGGACGTAAAAGGATAAAAGTAAAAACACTTGATGGAAAGCCTGTTCGCACAAAGGTGGTAAAGATATCCTGGGATAGAGAGTCAGCAGAAAAAGGAGGATATCCACATTTTATGCTAAAGGAGATTTTCCAACAGCCTATAGCCCTTGAAGAAACTATCAGAGGAAAAATTTCACAAAGTGGAACTGATGTACATTTAGGAGAGGGAATAAGGCTCACCAAAAGACAGATTAAATCAATAAACAGAATAATCATCATCGGCTGTGGAACTTCCTGGCATGCAGGATTGATAGGCGAGTATATGATTGAAGAACTTACCCGTATCCCTACTGAGGTTGAATATGCTGCCGAGTTTAGATATCGCCACCCAATTATTGATGATAAAAGTTTAATCATTGCAATTAGCCAGTCAGGTGAAACTGCGGATACTCTCGGAGCTATCAGAGAGGTGCGAGAGCGAGGAGGGAAGGTTATTTCCATTTGCAATGTGGTTGGGAGCTCTATTGTTAGGGAATCAGATAGTGTTATCTATACCCATGCCGGTCCTGAAATTGGGGTTGCCTCTACTAAGGCGTTTACCACTCAACTTGTCATTCTCTATCTGCTTGCGCTGTCTTTTGGTCGCATAATCGGAAATGTCTCCTTTAAATCTGCAAAAGAGATGATTGGCTCACTTATGGAACTGCCCCAGAAGATAAGAAGGTTACTGGAAGACGAGAAAAAAATAGCATCTCTTGCCAGGCATTTTTATCGCAGTAATAATTTTCTTTATCTGGGCAGAGGCGAAGGATTCCCGTTGGCATTGGAGGGAGCATTAAAACTGAAAGAGGTTTCTTATATTCACGCTGAAGGCTACCCAGCAGCAGAGATGAAGCATGGACCAATCGCCTTGATAGATAAAAATATGCCCATCGTGGTAATTGCCCTCCGCGGTAGAAGATACGAGAAAATTTTAGCTAATATTGAAGAGGTCAAGGCAAGAGATGGCGTAGTCATTGCTCTGGCAAGCGAAGGTGACTACGAGATTGCAAAAAAAGTGGACCATACAATATACATTCCTCCCACCATTGCTCTCCTTACTCCGATTCTTGCGGTGATTCCACTTCAACTCCTTGCCTATCATATTGCGATAAAGAGAAAGTGCCCGGTAGACCAGCCGCGAAACTTAGCAAAAAGCGTCACTGTAGAATGAACTACAGAGAGTTATATCGTAGTGGTGAGCTTGATAAAAGACTAAAAAAACTTTATAAAATACTGGAATCTTGCTCTCTATGTCCACGAAGGTGTAAAATTAACAGATTGAATGATGAAAAAGGCTATTGCAGGACAGGAAAACTTCCTGTTGTTTCCAGTTTTGGTCCTCATTTTGGAGAAGAACCTCCACTTGTAGGGCACTTTGGTTCCGGTACAATATTCTTTACGAATTGCAATCTCTCTTGTCAGTTCTGCCAGAATTATGAGATAAGCCAACTCGGGGCGGGAAAAGAAATCTCCATTGAAGAGCTGGCAGATAAAATGCTTACCTTGCAGGAAAATAGATGTCACAACATAAATCTTGTTACTCCCACTCACCTTATACCACAAATTATTTCGGCACTCAAGATTGCAGTCGCAAGAGGGCTTACTCTTCCTCTCGTCTATAACTGCGGCGGGTATGAGTCAGTGGAAACTCTTTATCTTCTGGATGGGATAATTGACATCTATATGCCTGATGCCAAATATGGAGTTGAGAAAGAGGCGAAAAAGTATTCCAATGCTCTTCATTACCCGCAGATAATGAAGGAAGCATTGAAAGAAATGTATCGTCAGGTAGGAAACCTTGAAACCAATGAAAATGGAATTGCCCAGCGGGGGTTGCTCATTCGCCACCTGGTTCTTCCTCATAACCTTGCTGGGACGATTGAGGTCCTCCGTTTCATTGCAGAAGATATTTCTAAAGATACTTATGTGAACATAATGGACCAGTATCACCCCTGTTATAAAGCATCTAATTTTTCTTTGCTATCTCGTAGGATAACCAGAGAAGAATACGCATCTGCACTTGAGGTTGCCACTTCCCACGGGTTCAGAGGTTTAGAATCATGAAAGGTGAGAGCCTACAAAAATGAATACCGGTATAGTATATCATCCTGATTACCTTAAGCACACTATGGCAGGTCATCCCGAGAATGCTGAGCGGCTCATAGCAATTATGAAGACGCTTGAAAAAGAAGGGATGTTTGAAGCAACAAAAAGCATCGCTCCCCGCCAGGCAAAAATAGAGGAAATTGAGTATGTCCATTCTGCTAATTACATTGTTAGAGTAAAATCACTCTGCGAGAGGGGAGGGGGATACCTTGACCCTGATACCTACGTTCTGCCTTCCTCCTTTGAGATTGCACTGCTGGCTGCCGGTGGAGCGCTTGCCGCTACCGATGCTGTTATCGAGGGAAAAGTCAGGAATGCTCTTGCTCTGGTGCGTCCTCCGGGACACCATGCCCTGAGAGACAGGGGAATGGGATTTTGCATTTTCAATAACATTGCCGTTGCCGCCAAGTATGCGCAAAAGAAATATGGACTAAAAAAAGTCTTAATTATTGACTGGGATGTCCATCATGGAAATGGAACTCAGGACATATTTTATTATGACCCGTCAGTCCTCTTTGTCTCTTTCCATCAATATCCCCATTACCCCGGAACGGGAGATTCTGATGAGACAGGAGAAGGAGACGGAAAGGGGTTTACTTTGAACTTTCCCCTTCCCTGGGGAAGCCAAGCAAAGGACTTTTTACGTATTTTTAACGATGTCCTAATTCCACGAGTAAAAGTTTTCTCCCCTGAAATAGTTTTTATCTCGGCAGGATTTGATGCTCACATCAATGACCCGCTAAATAATCTAAGATTAACCACATCGGACTTTGGCCAGTTTACTGATATTATAAAAGAAATTGCCGAAAACTCTGCTGAAGGTAGAATCATATCAGTTCTGGAAGGCGGGTACAACTTAGGATACCTTCCCCAATGCGTCCTTGCTCATCTTAATTCCTTGCTGAGTTAGAGGGTTCAAGGGTTCACCCCTATCATTTCCCCCTGCCCGTGCGTAGTACGCAGATTGGTTTTAAACAAGCAGAAAACAAATAATTACAAAAACCTCTTTTTATGATATAAAATGATATGGCGACACTTTTGTGACGCCCTAATAAAATGACTGAAGGAGACTGAGAAATGAGATCAAATAATAATAAAGAGCGGAAGTGCTGGTGCTTACTGCTTGTGTTTCTGTCATCATTTACTTTCATTGTTGGTTGTGCTCCTGCTTATAACCCGGCAAGAGGAGAGCAGCAGTGGATTATCTTTGACCGTGAAGAAGAAATTGCCATTGGTCAGCGCGCGGCGGAGGAAGTTAGGACAAAGTTTGAGATTTGTGAGGAGAGGTCTCAATATTTAGCACGAATTGGCAGAAAGGTTGCCTTTGCATCAAGCAACATTGCCCTCCCTTACAGTTTTGAGGTAATTAAAGAGGAAAAAATGAATGCTCTTGCCCTACCCGGTGGTCCTGTTTTTATGACAAGTGGGCTGTTTGATGAGTTGGATGATGATGAGCTGGCGGTTGTTCTTGGGCACGAAATTGCCCACATCACTGCCCGTCATGGAGTAGAAAGGCTTCAAGCTCATCAGCTTCGACAAGCCCTTCTTGTTGGAGCTATAGTATCTGGCGGTGAGGTTAGTAGAATGGCTCATTTTGCATCAACGGCGCTTTTAATCGTTACAATGGGATATAGCCAGGAAGAGGAGTTGTGGACCGACAGACAGGGAGCGAAATATGCCCATAGGGCTGGATTTGACCCCTGGGCAAAAGTCAGAGTCCTGGAGATGCTCAGGGAAGAAGAAAGGCAGAAAGGCTTAAGTCGCGGATGGCTATCTACTCATCCTCCAACCGCAGAAAGGATAAAGTCAATTAGAGAATATCTTGACTCTTCGGAATTTAACCTTTGAGGTCTCTCAAAAAAGCCTCAGAACCCTCTGATTACAGAAATTTCTGGTTTTTAGAAATCTCAACTTTTGATTTTATATGGTGGGCGTAGCTCAGCTGGTTAGAGCGCCAGGTTGTGGTCCTGGTGGCCGCGGGTTCGAGTCCCGTCGCTCACCCTAATTTTCCCCTGGATAGCCTATGTGGGAAAATCAGAACCTGCTTCAAAGAAAATAAGATAAAATATGGAAAAGTCTTTTACTATCCATGACCTGCCGAGAACAGAGCGACCGCGAGAAAGACTGATAAAATTAGGCCCAGAATCTCTTTCAATTCAGGAACTCCTAACTTTGATTATTTCCCGGGGAACTCCAAAGAGGTCAGCAGTAAATATTTCCCAGGAGCTTTTGGCAAAATTTAGGAATCTTAAAGGGGTATCTGACGCAACTATTGAACAGCTTTGTGAAATTAAGGGGATTGGCACGGCAAAAGCAACTCAAATTAAGAGCTGTTTTGAAATATCAAAACGATTAGAAACCCAAGAGAAAGAAATATCAGAGGATATTGCTATTTCTTCTCCAAAGGATGCAGCAAAAGCCGCTCAATCTATCCTAAAAAATAAAAAGAAGGAGTACTTTTTAATTTTCCCACTGGATTCCCGCAATAAAATTGCTAAAGAAAGTATAATTTCCATTGGAACTCTCACAGCCAACCTCGTTCATCCGAGAGAGGTTTTCAAAGAAGCCATTTCCCGCAATGCTGTCCAGATTATAGTTATCCATAATCACCCATCGGGCAATCCCGAGCCATCAGAGGACGATTTAGAAATTACTAAAAGATTAGTAGAATCTGGAAAAATTTTAGGAATTGAAGTAATTGACCATATTATTGTTGCAAGAGACAATTTTTTTAGCTTTAAGGAAAAAGGATTGATAAAGGAAAGTTAATGAGATTTCTGAAAAAATCAGAAATCTCTGATTACGCCGATTTCCACCATAGGCGGATCAGCCTTTGGCTGAAAATACCGATTATTCACCCCGTTAGATATAAAATATTATCTAATGGGGCAAGCAGATTAAAAGGAGGGCTCTGGGTATTTTTTTCAGACCTCTTGATAAGTGCTTGACAAATGTCAACTATATTGCTAAAGTTGATTATAAAACGAAAGGAAAAAGTGCACTTCAGCTAACATGGAAAGAAGTTAGCTTGAAGTCCATTGTGTAAAGTGTAAGAAAAAAAACAAGAGGTGAAAGATGTAAAAAGAGGTAACTATAAAGAATGGCCGTAGGGCAATGAAGGGCAAGTGCCCTGATTGTGGAACTGGGATGGATAGATGGAGAATAAGGTAAGGTAGAATAGGAAAAAAGGATTATAGTAAGTAGATAATCTAATATAGAAAAGAGAGGAGTTTAAGTTATGTCTAAAGGTAAAGTAAAATGGTTCAGTAAGGAGAAAGGCTATGGATTCATCACCCCTGATGATGGAGGCGATGATTGTTTCGTGCATCACTCTGGTATTATTGGGGAAGGAAAATTTAAAGTTCTAGCCGAAGAAGATGCTGTGGAATTTGAGATAGAGAAGGACGATAGAGGTCGCTCTAAAGCAGTAAAAGTTAAAAAAATGTAGAGGAACTTCACCAGGTACACAAGTCCGAAAGATTTGGGTCGTACCAAAAGTATAAACCCCGTTAGAAATAATCCGCCCGAGGCGGATGCCAATGTGTAAGTACATTGGATTTCTAACGGGGTAAAATGTAAAGCGATTCCTAAATTTTATTCAGAGAATGCTTACCACCTTGCAGTAGCTGTAATCAATAAAATGGATTATCTTCCCAATTGAAATTTCCGCCCATTGCACTTCCCAGTTGAAAAATGTATAAAATAATATGATAGAAAAAATTGTAAAAAAACTTAATTTAAAAGAAAAGGGAGATGATCTTAATTAGTAGGCAATAAAACGAGGAGTAGGTAAAGGTGAAGAGAATAGTTTTACTTATCGGTATATTTTTAGGGTTATGTTCATTTAATTTGGTAGCAAGAGCAGAGCAAGGTAATATATCGCTGACGGTCTACAATCAGAATTTTGGCTTGATCCGGGATGTGCGTTATTTAGACCTTAAAGAAAGATTGAACACAGTGAGATTTGCCGGAATACCTGAACTTATAGAACGGGAGAGTGTACATTTCAGGTCTCTTACTTATCTGGGAAGTTCATGGGTAAGGGAGCAGACACTGGAAGTTATTATAAGTGGCGCTGAAAGGACTTCGGTCTTAGTGTGGGAAATTGTTAATGAGAAAGCAGGCAGGCACAAGGTAGAGGTAACTTATCTAACCGGGGGACTTAACTGGAGTGCTAATTACATAGTAATTGTTTCGCAAGACTCTTTAAATTTAAATAGCTGGGTTACCTTAAACAATACTTCTGGGATTGCCTATCGTGATGCTACCTTAAAATTAGTAGCTGGAGATGTTCGGCGAGTGAGAGAAAGACCACGAGTTATGAGAAAAGAGATGGTGCCGGTGCCGGCGATAGAAGCTCTCCAGGAGCCTGAGTTTGAAGAGCGGCAACTATTTGAGTACCATATTTATACACTTCCCAGAAAGATTACTCTGCAAAATAATCAGGAGAAACAGGTTTTATTCTTAACTTCTCAGGATATACCCTTCAGGAGAGTATATACTTTTGAAACCGGTGCGAGACATTGGTGGTGGGACCGTCGGGTTGAGCCGCTTCGGGCACCAGTAAAAGTTACACTTGAGTTCAAGAACGATGAAGAATTCGGACTTGGCAAACCCTTACCCGCAGGCCGGGTGCAGGTCTACAAAGAAACTGAAGCAGGTTTAGAGTTTATCGGGGAAGACAGTATCCTCCACACACCCAAATCCGAAGAAGTGAAGCTCTATATTGGTAATGCCTTTGATATAATTGGTGAGAAAAAACATGCCGAACATAAGGAGGTTGCTCCTAGTATCTTTGAGAACACCTACGAAATCAGCTTGAGAAACCATAAGAAGGAAAAGGTTACCATTCAGGTTATTGAGCGCTTAACCGGTGATTGGGAGATTATCCAGGCGAACTATGACTATAAAAAGAAGGACGCCTTTACCATAGAATTTACCGTGGATATTTCTCCTGAATCTTCCCGCTCTATAACCTATACAGTTCGCCATAAGGAATAAGCAAATATTTGGCATCGCATGGATATTTTTGTGTGCTCATAAAGAGGTGAGGAAATGAAATTTGAGACAAAGCGATTTATCAATGAAAAGTTAGAAGAGATAAAGAAAGAGGTGGGGGACGGAGGGGCGCTGGTTGCCACCTCAGGTGGAGTTGATAGCATGGTCTGTGCTCTCCTATCTTACAAGGCATTGGGCAAAAGAGCAGTTATCCTTTTTATAGACGACGGCTTGATGAGGGAAAGTGATAAAAAAAGAGTCAGAGAGGAGCTTAAACCCTTTGGTATAACTGTAAAGATTTTAAATGCACAAAAGGATTTCTTCAAAGCTATAAAAGGAAAAGAAGACCCTGAAGAGAAACGAAAAGCTTTCCGCCAGGTCTTTTATAAAACCCTGGGTAAGGCAGTTAAGCAAAATAAAGTAGAGTCATTAATTCAGGGCACCATTGCTGCTGATATTATTGAAACTGGAAATAAGATTAAGACCCAACATAACATCTTAAAGCAAATAGGAATTGACCCAAAAAAACGATTTGGTTTTAAAGTTGTAGAGCCACTGCGAGAAATTTTTAAGCACCAAGTAAGGCAAGTGGCAAAAGAGTTGGGACTCTCGCCAAAAGTTTATGAACAGATGCCATTTCCTGGGCCTGGATTAGCAACCAGAATAATAGGAGAGGTAACACCACGGAAAGTTAATGTCCTTAGGCGGGTCACAGAGATAGTGGAAGAAGAGATTGAGGAACTGCGACCATTTCAGGCATTTGCTGTGTTACTAAAGGATAAAGCCACAGGTATAAGAAAAGGAAAGCGCTTTTTTGGTAATATTATAGTGGTCAGGTCGGTAGAGAGTAAGGACGCTATAACAGCATCCGTTACCATAATTCCATGGCGAATCTTAGAGAAAATCAGAGATAGGATTATAGAGGAGACTCCACAGGTAATAAAAGTTCTATTTGACATAACTCCGAAGCCACCAAGCACAATCGAATTTATTTAAGTTCAAGAAAGTATAAACCATACGAAATTCGTCTATTGATTGTTAGGTTTTATAAGAAATAATTATGCATAGTATTATCATACGTTTCTTTTCCGGTGAGTTAAATCCCGTCATTAAAGAGATACAAACATTAGCTGTGGAATCTTCCTCGTTCAAATTAAATCTTTTAGAGTGTTTTGTGAGAAATAAGATTAACAGATTGGAGAATCAATATATAGAAATCTCGACAAGATTCATAGAAGTTTATCAAAAATGGTCTAACCCAGATAAATTATTTGAATCTATTAAATTACCAGATGACAAAAATAAGGATGCATTAATGGCTGATTACTCCGGCATGAAGGAAGCTATAAAAGAACATTTTGAGGAGGGATTTCGCCTACTCGGTTTTATTGATAGAGTTTTAACTGCTCGATCAACTGCCTCATATAATTGCGTTGCGGTCATTTTGTCTATTTTAGCCATCACTATTTCAGGAATTATTGCTATTTTTTCACAAAATTGAAACTAAGATAGCCTAACAAAATCACTGCACCCAACCAAAAAGTTGGCGCTTTTTGGCAGGTAAGCTTGGGCGTTAGCATCAAAATTAAATTTGACAATTATGAGTAATTTGCTAAAATTTATTCTTGGAGGTAATTAGATGCATATTGAAATAGAACTTGAAGGTGACGGCCGCTGGATAGCAGAAGTTAAAGATTTGCCTGGCGTGATAGGATATGGTCAAAGTCGCGCAGAGGCAATTTCCAGAGTGGAAGCCCTGGCTCTTCGTGTAATAGCAGATCGGCTGGAACACGGAGAATCAATTCCAGAATTAGATAACCTCTTTGCAGTGCCGGCATGAGTCAGTGGCCTTCTACAAAGGCACGTCGTGTGCTGTCAGCACTATTGCGTATTGGTTGGAGCATCAAGCGTTACGATAGAACTTCACACAGAGTTCTTTCTAGGCCAGGATGGGCAGATTATATTTTTGCATTTCATAATAAAGAAGAGATAGGACCTCGTATGCTTGCTCGCATCGCCAAACATACGGGCTTGACACCAGACGATTTATAAATTGATGCCAACAAGTCACTGCACCCAACCCAGCCCTCTATGCGGGATGTATTAGGAGGAGAATGTCAAAAAATTCGGCTTAGAGGGCTGGGCAGATGAGTTCCAGCGTTAAACTTACAAATTTAATTGAGTTATTGGAGCAGGAGGAAAGAGCTATGTATGCAAAAATGACTATGCTTTATTGGAAAGAAGAAAAATTTTGGCTTGGAAAACTTCTCGAGCATCCAGAAATCATGACTCAGGGCGAAACTCTTGAAGAATTGGAAGAAAATATTAAAGATGCATATCTATTGATGGCTATGGATGATGTGCCTGAAGAACACAAGGTGAAAGAAATCACAATATGAAGCGAAAGGAGTTTATCCATCAACTTATGAAAGATGGGTGTATTTTACTAAGACCTGGGGCAAGGCACGATATTTACATAAATCCTTCTACGGGTAAGAAACAGCCTGTTCCAAGACACACCGAGATTGACAACAACTTAGCAAAGCATATCAGAAGACATTTAGGATTAAAATAGTTTAACCAGTAACTGCACCCGACTAAAAAGCTGGCGGTTTTTGGCAGGTGAGCTCTATCGTTATCTTCTCAAAAATTTATTGCTTGCCATACACATATTTATAGTGTATTATGTGTATCAGGAAATGGAGGTGATTACCATAGGACGTACAAATATTGTTTTAGATGATAAGCTTGTAACTAAATGCCGGAAGGCGACAGGGATAAGAACTTACAAGGCGTTAATTGATTATGCATTGCACGAACTCCTTAGACATGAGTCTCAGTTGAAGATTCTTGAACTGAAGGGAAAAATCCATTGGGAAGGTGATATCACAACCTGGCGCAAAGGACGCACCAGATGATAGTCATAGTTGATACAACCGTATGGGTCGACTTCTTCGCCGATAGGTCTAAACTACACGTTGCAGCGTTGGAATCTTCTATTAAGCAGAAAGACGACATCTGTATCTGTGGTATCATTTTGACGGAAATTCTTCAGGGCATTCGGAAAGAAAAAGATTATAAAAAAACCAAGGAGCTGCTTGACAAACTGATTTTTCTTCCCATGGCCCATGCTTCCTATATCAAAGCAGCAGAAATTTACCGGTCTCTTCGGCGCAAAGGAATTACTATTCGGAAACCCCTCGATTGCATGATAGCTTCAGTTGCAATAGAGCATGACATACCGCTTCTTCACAACGATAAAGATTTTGATCTGATTGAAAAGCACTGTGGTTTGAAATCGGTAAAACTGAGGGAATGAAGATAACAAAGCGCTGCACCTAACGGCGGGGACTGGGGCGATTTTCAGGAAGTTTTGCAGGTTTTCAAAGTTTTATTTTATTTGAAAAGTTAGTGATAAACCCCGCCATAGGTGAGCCTAGACATTATCATAAATCATTAAAGGGCAGAGAGAAAGCGTGGAATGTGAAGATTGGAATTTTTTCAAGTATTTTTATGAGATTTCTGACTTTTTCAGAAATCTCATTATTTAGAAATTCCTATATTTATTGGTAATCGGCAGTCTTCTGTCTCTACCAAAAGTGTAGGGAGTAATCTTTATCCCAGGCGGCCCCTGACGACGTTTATATTCATTGTTATCTACCATAAAAATAACCTTCTTTATTGTTTCCTCCTCAAAGCCCATGCCTTTAATCTCAGAAAAATTTTTGTTTTCATCAATATAAGCTTTTAATATAGGATCTAAAACTGCATAGGGAGGCAAGCTGTCTTCATCCTTTTGATCTTCCCTTAACTCTGCGCTAGGAGCCCTCTTAAATACAGAATGGGGAATTAAGGCTCTTTCTGCCTTTCTATTTCCGTAGCGCGCCAATTTATAGACTAAGGCCTTGGAAATATCCTTCAATACGCCAAGTCCTCCCACCATATCACCATAAAGAGTGTAATAGCCTACACTGCTCTCACTTTTATTTCCCGTTGCCAGCACCAACCAACCAAATTTATTGGAAAAGGCCATCAATATATTTCCCCTTATCCGCGCCTGAATATTTTCCTCGGTAACATCCTCTTTTCTGCCTTTAAACTCCTGGTGAACGGCTTTCAAATAAGAAACGAATATCTCATCTATGGGAACAACAATTAGCCTTATTCCTAAATTCCTCGCTGTTGTCCTGGCATCCCTTTGTGTTTCCAATGAAGAATAACAGGAAGGCATGGAAAGAGCAATGACATTTTCTCTACCCAGGGCCTCTCTGGCTATTAAGGTGGTTAAAGAGGAATCTATCCCGCCACTTAAACCGATAACTACCCTATGGAAACCGTTCTTTTTTACATAATCTTTCGTGCCTAAAACTAAAGCCCGATAAATTTCCTCCGTCCGGCTCAATTTTACTATTCTTTTTCGAGATAAGAGGGGCTTTTTCCCTTCGGCAGTGAGCTCAGGACAGTCGAACTGCTTTCTTCCCCGGTCGCTACTGCCAGGAGAAGATAATTTTACGAGCTTTACCTCATTAGGGAGTTCTTTTCTAATAAAGTTCCTTGTCTTTTTTTTCACAGGAGAGCTTCCTGTCATTCTTAAATCGACCAATACTAAATCCTCTTCAAATTCTTTTGCCTGAGCTATTATTTCCCCTTGCTTATTAAAGACCATCCCCCCGCCATCAAAGACTAACTCATCTTGCCCGCCGACGAGATTATTATAGAGAACAAAGGCTTTAAATTCTTTTGCTCTTTTCTTTAGCAGCTTCTCCCTGAGTTCCCTCTTTCCTATATGGTAAGGCGAAGCAGAGATATTGACGATTAAATCAACATCATTCCCCTTTAGCGGCAACCCTGTAGTTTCCTCCCAGATATCCTCGCAGATGTTAACGCCAAATCTCATCCCCCCTAACTCAAATACCGAAAATCCCTCTCCTTTTTTGAAATATCTCTTTTCGTCAAAGACACCATCGCTGGACAAAGCTATCTTATGGTAAACTCCAGCTATTTTTCTATCATTAATAACTGCCGCCGCATTATAAATTTTCTCTTTCTCAATATCTACAAAGCCAATTACCGCGGTAATCCCCCCTGATGAGGCTACTATTTCTTCCAAAGACTTTAAATTATCTTTAATAAAGTTGGATTTAAATAAGAGGTCCTCCGGCGGGTAACCACAGATAGCAAGCTCAGGAAAAGTAACTAAATCTGCGCCCTGTCTCTCTGCTTTATTAAGACAGGCAATAATCTTTCGGGTATTACCCGATAGGTCCCCAACGGTAGAATTAATCTGAGCTAAAGCAACACGCAAACTCTTCATTCTCTTAATCGAAGTAAATACTTGAGATCTTCCAAATCTTGTATACGACGAGCAGCTCTCTTCATCCTAATGAGGTCTTTTAATGAAGCAAAATTAACAAAAGTATTACCAAACTTAGTTCTTACCTTATCCTTCCAGACTCTTTCAAAAGTTGTCCCTTTTACAAATGGATGTATATCGGTCTCCACTGTATACTGACGGATTAATACCTTCTTCGTAAGCAGCTCATCCACCGTAACATCACTCATATCATATCCAAAGTCTTTCAGTGCTTTCCATGTCCTTTCTGCATTAGACCTCTCCGGTTTTATAAAAATGTCGATGTCTAATGTAGCGCGAGAATAGCCATAAATAGGAAAGGCTGTCGCTCCAATTATCACAAAATTAACTTTATGTTCTTTTAATAATTTGAGAAGTCTTTCTGTATCCATGACTTTTTAGAAGATTGCGAATCTCTTCTGTCTTTTTAAACATCATCTGAAATCTCTGTTCGGTTGTTAAAGATTTAAGATAATTTAACTCAAATTCAATCTCCTTATCCGGATTAGATTTGCTTAACTTCAAAATAGGCATTTTTGATTATTCCTAACTTTAATCAAGAAAACTTCTCTTACATATAACCTCATCTTGTGTAAATAATCTTATATACTAAATTCACACATTTTGCAAGATTTTCTCTCATTTTATTAAGGATTTTTAAGGCTAAGGGGTAGAAAAAAAGGCGGTCTTTTTAGACCGCCTTTTTTCAAAAAATCACTATTTTTATCTTATATCCTGATTCTGAATTCTGGATTCTGACTCCTGAATGGTGCTCTTCTATCCTTTCTTAAACACTTTGCACTTTGGATCATTGTTATGATCTCTTTAACCTTATGCATCATTGTTATGATTTCCTTAACCTTATGATCAAGCAATGAAAGCTTTAGCTCAACAAGCGATGAGCACCTTTGGTACAATTTTCATTTTCCTCTGCCCTCTGCCTCCCTACCTACCTACAGTCTTCTTACCTACAGCCTTCTTCCCCTCCAACTATAAGCTCCGCTATCCTCACCAGCGGCGAGAGAGCTATTCTCACCACTCTCTTTGCCCATTCCCTGTTTGAGATGTATTCAGCGATAGCGGGACTGTGCTGGCAGTAAAGAGAAACAAATCTTCTGCCTAACTCATTGGTTAGGAGATATTCATCCCTGAACCGAGAGAGCACCTCTACCTCCTCAGCCATAGGTGTCCCAAAGGTAGCAGTGGCGATGGTGCAGTCGTCATCAGGGGCAGGAGCAGGTGGTGGTACTACTGTTACAGTCACAGCCGCGGTTCCAAAAACAGCTGGGGCTACACTTGTTGCCCTTACAGTAACAGTTCCTGCTGTGCTTGCTGTAAAGAGACCACCTGCAGTTATTGTTCCAGAGCCAGTACCAGAGGTATGACAGACCATGTTACGCTCTGATCTGAGCCAGCTGGTGATACAGTAGCGGTAAATAGTTGTGTTGCCCCTATATTAAGGGTGGCTGTTGCCGGTGAAACAGTTACTGATGTGGGGAGTGGGCCGAACTGGGCAAAGTGTGAGCGTGACTCATCCCCGAAGGTGGTGAACCCTCCCCCAGCGTAAACAGTGGTGCCCGAGACCGCGAGGGCGTAGACGATCCAGTTCGCGTTCGGGTTCCAGGCGGTGAGGGCACCCGTAGTGATGTCAAAGGCTGCGAGACGGCTCCTTGGGTTCGCCCCCGGCGCCCCGAAGTTGGTGAACCACCCACCAACGTAAACGATGTTACCCGAGACCGCGAGGGCATAGACGATGCTGTTCGCATTCGGGTTCCAGGTGGTGGCGTTACCCGCAGCGTCTATGGCTGCGATACGGTTCCTTGTCTGCCCCCCGATGTTGGTAAAGTCTCCCCCAGCGTAAACGATGTTGCCCAAGACCGCGAGGGCGCGAACGCTGCTGTTCGCGTCCGGGTTCCAGGTGGGGTCTAAGGTGCCGTTTGAGAGGATGCGGGCGAGGCGGTTACGGGTGACTCCGCCAACGCGTGTGAAGTCCCCGCCTATGTAGAAGCCGCCGAAGCCATCAGGGACAGAAGCTCGTACGATACCGTTCACCCTGGGGAAAGTAAGAGCGGGACTGCCTGTTAGGGCGTCTATCGGGACGCCGTGGCCTGTGTTGGGACCAACCTGGGTGAAGTTACCTCCTATGTAGGTGATGCCGTGCGCGCTTACTATTGCATGGACCGGACCATCGGTCACCCAGGTGTTCTCGGTAGGTGTTGAGGAAAGCTCAGCGCTTGCCACCCCTGACACCAACATAAGTCCCGAAATTAGGGCCGAAATTAGGGACGCTGTTAATGCTCACTAATTAGGTAACTCTTTTGGTATAGTATAGCTATAGTATAGCTAACCAAAGGAGGTCCTAATGATATACTCACAACAGATCGTTGTCAAACGATGGGTACCTATTTGGTGCTACTATCGCAAATGGGTAGAGGGTGGTAAAGAACCAGAGTCACTTCTGCCCAGTAAACGAGGAGCTAAAGATAGGAAGCCGAAGAACGCCAAAGGAAATAGAGCGTAACATTGTTAAAGCTTACAGGCGATTCGGATCCAACTGGTTATAGAGTTAGTTCTTCTTTTTAAGCCTTATTACTTGGATAAAACGCCTTCTCCTCACTACAATGGACAGGATTAAGGCCAGATACCCTCTTAATGAATCTGATAAAAAGGTTATAAAGCGATATGAGAAGCAAACACCGGGAGAACTGGCTCATATTGATATAAGCAAACTCCCTAAAGATATTCGCTGCTCTTTCAAAATCAAAGAACTTTATATTGGAGCTATGTGCGATTGAAAAGCACACGATTAACTTATACCGAGGTGCTTAGAGATAAAAAAGCTTCTACTTTAACCTATTTTATGGCTCGTTCTTTATCATGGTTTAAGCAAATATACAACTTTGAATTTGAGACCATTATATCGGATAATGGAGCTGAATTTAAAGGACAACTTAAGCACGAACATCCTTTTGAGACTATGTGTCAAGAGTTAGGCA
>CAZVBB010000006.1:0-17293 GCA_964625285.1 uncultured bacterium
TGTCTCAATGGGGGAAATACGATTTTTCTTGATTTTTACGTTTAATACTTGACAACGTGGAAAAAAAGCTTAACAATTGACCGAGAAGGTGCTTAAATTATGCTACACCTAACGAAGTGCTTAGTAGTGCAATAGCTGGTGGAATGTAGGGCTGCGGTAAATACTCAGTGAACACCGTTGGCTGATAAATACTTGAGTGAAGTCTTTATTGTTATTGATGTAGTAGCCGAGCTTGCTCGGCATTAAAGGCAAAGCAAGCTTTGCCACTACAAATAATGACGGGGTTTACTGAATACTTACGGACTGCGAAAGTTGAAATAATTATGAAATTATGCAATACTTTAAACGATATATTGGATTTAAGTGATAAAAGTAAAGAATTACAGATAACCTATATTATATTGGAACAAATTGAATAAAATAGAGAAAATTGCTCAATTATACCAAAATCCCGATCTGGTCAACCAGCTTGAACAAGGCAGGAAGATCAGTAAAAAAAATTTAGTAAACATCCTTAATTACATTAATTTTCAAGATGGCACCATCCTTGTAAATCTCAAACATCTCAAATATGGCAATATTATATCCTTTCCTGCCAGGCCACAACCCTGTCTTGGTAATACCTTAGACTGTATATGGGTCCAAAAAACAGGGTTTCACCAAAAAATGAGCTCCTATGAATTTCTTAATTTTTTTCTCGCCGATGGTCAAAAATTGATTCTTGTTAAAGCAGACCTGAAAAAAATAAGCGATGAAGGAATAACTTTTATTCTTCCTGAGATATGCTATGAAATCAGCTCCCGAAAAGTAAAGAGATATTTATGCGAAGGCATTCAGGTCGAATTTATTCAAAATGGTGTGGTATTCAATGGATCTCTTCTGAACTTTAGTGCTATATCTTTTAGTGTAGAAGTATCAGCAACACCACCTCAAACATTTCAATGGATCAACCCTGAATCCACAGTATATATTATTTTTAAAAATGAACAAGAAATTCTTTATTCAGGGGAATGTAAGATAGTCAGGCAAACCTTCGATCAAAAAATGAAGACCTTTGTATTAGAACCTTTAAATAATAAGATACGCAGGTTTAAGCCCAAAGAATTCCGAAGTTCAAGACATAAATTATTACCTTCACCAAATATTATCTTCAAACATCCTCTTACTGGAAGGTTGATCAACCTGAAGGTTGAAGATCTGTCAGGCTCCGGGTTTTCAGTAGAGGAATATTATGAAGATTCTGTTTTTCTGCCAGGGATGATTATCCCGGAGCTATACATAGAATTTGCAAATAATTTTAAGATTTGTTGCAAAGCACAGGTTGTTTATAGAAATGTTAATAAAACCTATGTGGATGAAACGAATGCGAAATGTGGAATTGCCATTCTTGATATGGACATCCAGGATCAGGTTAAACTTTCAAGTCTTTTGCATCAGGTGACAAACGAAAAATCTTATGTCTGCAACGTCGTGGATTTAGACGCCCTGTGGAAGTTCTTCTTTGAGGTAGGCTTTGTCTATCCTGAAAAATATGCCTTTATCCATACTAATAAGGAAAAGTTTAGAAAAACTTATGAGAAGCTTTATATTCAGAGTCCTGCCATAGCAAGGCATTTCATCTACCAAGACAAAGGTATAATTGAAGGTCATATGTCAATGATTCGTTTTTACGAAAATACATGGTTAATCCATCACCATGCTTCTAGTAGGTCAGGACACGGGAGAGCAGGGGTAGTGGTGCTGGATCAGATTGTGCGTTATATAAATGAGTTTCATTCTCTACATTCAACCCGTATGAATTTCGTTACCTGTTACTTCAGGCCTGACAATAAGTTTCCAAACCGTGTTTTTGGAGGTTTTACGAGAGATTTAAATAATCCGAAAGGGTCTTCCCTTGACTCTTTTGCCTATTTCCATTTCCCCCGGACTTTTGAACATCAGGATTTATCGGGATCATGGGTACTGACTGAAACTCAACCAGAAGACCTCATGGAACTTAAAAACTTTTATGAATACGAATCCGGAGGTCTTATGCTCAATGCCCTGGACCTGGAGCAGGACATGATTAACAGTGATGAACTCAACAAAGAATATCAGAAGCTTGGTTTTAAGAGGATAAGACACCTCTTCTCACTGAAGAAGGATGGACTTCTAAAGGCGAGTATCATGGTAACTCTCTCAGATCTTGGCTTGAACCTCTCTAACCTTACAAATTGCATCCATGTCATAGTCCTGGATTCAGATGATTTGCCTCTTAAAATACTTTACTCACACCTATTTCGGCTATCTTTATACTATGAGCAAGACGATATACCTATACTCCTCTATCCTGTCAAATATGCCGAATCCCAATCCATCCCTCATGAAAAACTGTATAACCTGTGGATCTTAAATGTTTCGCACTCTGGCTATCAATACCTCAGATACATGAAAAAATTATTCAGCCACATTAAACATGAATAAATTTAAAGGAAAGTCTTTTTCTAAAATGCTGCCATGGAACAATTAAATATTGATAACCAGCCCTTATATAACAGCAGGATAATAAACACCTATGTAAAGCTCATCAAGAGTAAATACAGCTATGTAGAGGTAAGTGAGTTATTAAGTTATGCCAAGATGGATCCCCACCAGGTTGAAGACGAAGGTCACTGGTTTAACCAGGAACAGGTAGACCTTTTTTATGAAAGGCTGGTAAAACTAACAGGGAATAAAAATATCGCCAGAGAAGCGGGAAGATATGCGGCATCACCAGACTCTATAGGGGTGATGAGACCGTATATACTCGGCCTTGTTGGTCCAGCAAAAGCATATGAGATGATAGGAAAGGCTGCTTCTAATTTTACTAAATCATCAATCTATGAATCAAAAAAAATAGGTTCGAATAGAACTGAAATTATAGTCACACCAATAGAGGGAGTCAATGAAAAACCGTTCCAGTGTGAAAACAGGATGGGATATTGGGAAGCTGTTGCTCTAGGATTCAATTACAGACTCCCGAAAATAGAACATCCTGAATGTATATTCAAAGGAGGGAAGGTCTGCCGTTATATGGTTTCATGGGAAGAGACATCCGCTGCTTTTTGGAAAAGAATAAGGAATTATGCAGCCCTTATTTTTTCTGCAATATGTCTTGGTTCTTATTTCATATATCCGCAAGTTACACTGACGACGATTTTACCATTTTCCGTATTAGTAGTCTTATTATTGACCCTCTATGCCGGAAACATAGAAAAGAGGGAATTATTTGCAGCCATAGATAATCTGAGAGAGTCTACCGATAAGCTTTTAGAGCAGATTAATGTGAATTACAACAATGTCCTTTTTATAAATGAGATAGGGCTGGCCCTCAGCAGGCAATCAGACATTGATGGTATTTTAAAAAAAGTTGTGTTCGTTTTAGAAAACCGTCTCGATTATGACCGTGGCATGATCATTTTAGCAAATCAGGACAAAACCAGTCTCATTTTCCGCGCAGGTTATGGGCATACTGAAGAACAGTTAAGGATTTTGAAAAATACTGATTTTCATTTAGATAAGCCTGAGTCGAAAGGAATTTTTATTATCGCATTTCGCGAACAGAAACCTTTTTTAATAAATAATATTGATGAGATAAAAAAAGACCTTTCACCTCGCAGTTTGGAATTTGCGAGAAGGATGGGCGCCAAGTCTTTTATCTGTTGTCCCATAATTCATGATGAAGAGCCATTAGGAATTCTCGCTGTAGACAATTTAAAGACAAAAAGACCATTGGTCCAGAGTGATATCAATTTACTCATGGGGATAGCCCCTGAGATCGGAATAAGCATTCATAATACCAAGCTCTGGGAGGCAAGAGAAGAACATTTTAAATCAATCATTAAGACATTGGCTGCAAGCATTGACGCACGAGATTTTCTGACAGCAGGCCATTCCGAAAAAGTTGCAGAATATTCTGTTGGAATATGCAGAGAGATGGGTATGCCATCGGATTATATAGAGATGATTCGTGTGGCTGCCTTGCTTCATGACTATGGCAAAATAGGCATTGACGACTCCGTTCTTAAAAAGAAAGGCTCTCTCACCTACGAAGAGCACAAAATAATTAAGACCCATCCAGAAAAAACCCAAAAGATACTCGAACAGATAAACTTTGAAGGCATATACAAAGAGGTTCCTGAGATTACAGCATTCCATCACGAAAAAATTGATGGAAGCGGTTATCCAAAAGGCTTAAAAGGAGAAGAAATCCCGCTCGGTTCAAAAATAATTGCTGTGGCAGACTTTTTTGAGGCTGTTACCTCAAAACGACATTACCGTGAGGCAATGCGCCTCAATGAAGCCTTTAGACTTCTCAATGAGGGAAAGGTTATACACTTTGATGAAAGGGTTGTAGATGCTTTTATTAGTTATCATGAAAAAATGGTGGTAACGGCCAGAGTTCACTACTGAAAAGACCTATGATCATGCAATAGGCTTGCGCCCCCTGCATAAAATTACAGGGGTATAGGTAAATCTTCTGGGGTCAGTAAAAAATTTGTTAAATTCCTTCACGAATTCTTTATAGCCTCCATCATATTCTTTAAATTGCAAATTAATTTTTTTAGAGATAACTTCAATCTTCTTTTCCCAGTTAAAGGCGTCTATATCATTTAATGCGCCAAATATCAGATGGTGGGCAGTTAAATCAACATTTATATCCAGATAACCGAGATCATAAAGAAAGGAATAAAGTTTTCTTCCCACGTATGGATCTACATTTGCATTTTCCTCCATAACTTTCATAGCAGCAAAAAGGGTCCTTTCCAATCTCTTGGAAAGGCCAAAATGATTTAGACCATTATGGTCTAAATCAATCAGGCATAAAATGCCTCCCGGGTTAACAAGTTTAGATATGTTTTTCGTTATTTCAAAACTTTCAGAGCGGTAATACTCTAAAACAAATCTTACCCACACAAAATCAAACATCCCCAAATCATCAAGGGGCTCCAGAATGTCTTTGCATTTGAATTCGATGCCTTCACTTTCGTAGTGTTCTTTTGCATATGCGACTCTTTTTTCAGAACCATCCACACCCACTGCTGCACCACCAGGTTGAACCAGTTTGTATAGCACGGAGGTGGTTTTTCCTGAACCGAAGCATATATCCGCAACCCTCATTCCCGGCATTATGCCGGCCCAGAGGGCCTGTTTTTCGACAACATCTATGTCTGTTTTTATGTCCAATCGCAAAGCCTCTTCGTCGCTTTCCATTAAATAGTCATTATTTTGCATGGTTTAATTCCAAGCGAAAAAAATTGTTGAATTCATCGATAATATCACATTTTTCGATGGGTCTATTCATTGCTAATTTTGCCAGTTTATGTCTCTTTGCAACAAACTGTCTTCGAAGTTGTGGATTCATAGCATATAGGATATCCAAGTTATCACCTCTATAGATAACGCTAGAATTTTCAAGTTCAAGAAAAGTCTTTATTACTTGCTCCGTTGCTTGTTTATAATTCATTGTTAGATGTTCCCAGTTAAACATATGGCCGGTTAATCCATATTTTTCTCTCATCTCCAATTCGTATATTGGACTCAAAGGAGGCAGAATAAATGGAAATATGGAAAATGATACGACTCCGTCAAGTTCAGGATGTTCGATTTCTTTTATAAATTTTCTGGTGCGGGTCACAGTTTCAACAGTTTCACCTGGAAATCCAAAAATGAAATAACAAGAACAGTTGATACCTGAAACAAGAAGTTTTTTTATTACCTCAGAGTACAAAACAGAATCAGCTTTTTTGTTCATGTTGCGTAATACCTGTGGGTCTGCAGACTCCAAACCTAATTGTACTTCTATGCACCCAGCCTGTCTAAGTAATTCACCATCAACATCCTTTAAAGCGCTTGCACGGATGAAGCTCATCCAGCGAATCTGAATGTTTTCATCAACAAAACGCTGACAGACAGATTTTAAATCTCTGCTGCCAAGGCGGAAATTGTCATCTACAAACCAAACATATCGGGCTCCACGATCTGATACAGCCTTCAGCTCAGTAACCAATTGGTCTATGGGCTTAACAAACATTAATCTGCGGTCTTTTACAAAATTACAAAAAGCACATCTGTAAGGGCAACCATTGCTTGCCTGCATAGGCACAACGCCGGATTTGAAGATGTTATCGGGAAGAGTTCTCCAGTCGATTGAAATCTTTTCTGCATTCGAAATATCATCAACCTGATTATTAAATTCGTACTTATTCCCTACAGATAATGCAGTATTAGGCAAATTATCCGTCGGCTGATTATTTTTAACACGACCTAACGCATCACACAATATTTGCTCGCCACGCAGACTGATAATATAAAGATCCACAAAGGGTCTATCATCATTATCAATAAATAAAAAATCATCTTTGGCCATCTCTGATATATATCGCTGAGATATAAATCTCTGAAGTGTCTGAAAAGATAAAAAAACAAATGGTCCACCAACAACAATAAAGATGTCAGGGGCTAATGAACGTATATCATTGACAAGCTTGTAAAGATTTTTCTTATTATGAATAAAAGTAGTTGATATAACTATTACCCGTGGCGAGTGCTGAAGCAGGCTATAAAACTTCTCTCTTTCTTCATAATAGCTATCAATTAATTCAACATCAAACCCATGTTGTGTCAGGTAACTAAAAAGATAGATTCCATTTAGTTTTGGCGCTGACGACCAGCTCATCACTCTATCGTCTTTAATGGGCAAGACAGTACGACCTTGATGTTGTAAGTAGTTTAAAACAACCTGTATATCAGCTGTTCTTCCGTCAATTTTTAGCCTAAGGGGACTGGTTCCTGAAACGCTATCCTCACCTATATCAGAAATTATAATGGCATCGATATTCACTTGTATGATTACCCTTTCTCAAAATGCTAAGAAAAATTATAGTCTAAAACATAGGGACACGTCCCATATTTATTGACACAAAGAAGAAGAGGAAAAATAATGCGGGAAGTGTCCCTATGTTTCCCTCTCTGGACAAAATTCATCTTATACTATTTTCTGACTTCTGACTCCTGACTCCTTCAGTCTCCTGACGCCACAGGTGTTGGAAATCTCCTGTTGAGTGTCTGGCGGAGCAAGTAATACTCGCCACCTTGAAGCTCGGGGTCAGTAGCAAGAATGAGGCCAGCTTCCCGTCGGGCAAGTTCCATCAGTTTCATATCGGAGGCGATATCTCCAATTCGCAGCTCAGGCATTCCTGACTGGTGGCTGCCAAAGAGTTCTCCTGGTCCGCGCAGAGTTAGGTCCTCTTCAGCAATGCGAAATCCATCAGTCGTCTCTGTCATTATCTTAAGCCTTCTCTCGCCTTCTTCAGTGTTAGGCTCAGCAATCATAATACAATAAGACTGGTAATTCCCTCGCCCAACACGACCACGCATCTGGTGCAATTGAGCTAATCCGAATCTATCTGCATTTTCAATAACCATTACCGAAGCATTTGGTATATCTATTCCTACCTCAATGACTGTAGTAGAGACAAGAATATCTTTCTCTCTCTCTTTAAATGACTTCATTATAGCTTCTTTTTCTTTTCCCTTCATTCTTCCATGTAAAAGCCCTACTTTAAGCTCTGGAAAAATCTCTCTCTGAAGGTGTTTCGCCAATTCCATTGCCGATTTGACCCCTAAAGCTGGAGATTCTTCAATCAAGGGACAGACAATATATGCCTGCCTCCCCTGTCTCACTTCCTCGGAAACAAACTTATAGACATCTTCACGGCTTTTCTCCTTTACCCAATGTGTAGCCACCGGTCTTCTGCCAGCAGGGAGCTCTGTAATTATTGATATGTCCATGTCCCCATACAGCGTCAAGGCAAGGGTTCTTGGGATGGGAGTAGCACTCATCAGCAAGAGATCTGGATTTACTCCTTTTTCTCTTAATATCTTTCGCTGCTCTACGCCAAATCTCTGTTGTTCATCAATAACCACCAGTCCCAGATGAGAAAACCTTACTCTTTCCTGAATAAGAGTGTGTGTTCCTATAATAATATTTATCTCTCCTGCCTCAATTTCTCTTTTTGTCTCACCCTTCATTTCCGGGCTCATACTTCCAATGAGCAGAGCAGCCTTTACCCCAATAGAGGCAAGTAGGCGCCCGATGGTAAGAAAGTGCTGTTCTGCTAAAATCTCAGTAGGTGCCATCAAAACCCCCTGAGAGCCACTCTCAACGGCACAGAGTAAAGCAGAGATGGCAACAATTGTCTTTCCTGAGCCAACATCGCCTTCAAGGAGTCTCTGCATGGGGGTGACAGAAGACATATCCTCTTTGATTTCAGCGATTGCTTTTCTCTGCGCTTTTGTTAGTTTAAAAGGTAATAACCGCCTTACTTCTTCAAACAATTTCCCTGGACTTCGATGACTTATTCCTCTTTCTGTTTTTTTCTTTCTCTTCTTCAGCGCAAGGCAAATTAGGAGAAACTCCTCAAATATTAGCCGCTCGCGCGCCTTATCTTTCTCTTCCTCACTTGAAGGAAAATGTATGCCTGCTATTGCCTCCGAGAGTGAGGAAAGACCATGTTTTTTTCTTATCTGTGAAGGAAGAGCGTCAGGAAGCTCCGGAGCATATTCAACAACTACTCTTTTTAAAAAAGAGCGCAGCCACCTCTGGGTTAATCCCGAAGTCAAGGCATAAACAGGCACTATTCTGCCTGTGTGAACAATATCTTTCTCCTCACTTCCAAGAACTTCATAAGAGGCGCTTCCCACCTGGAACCTGCCGAATCTGCCTACTTTTCCGGTGAGGATAACGTTTGTCCCGGGGGGAAAAACCTTTTCTAAATATGCCTGATTGAACCAGACGGCACCAATTATACCGCTCCCATCTCCTATTTTTACTGTAAGAATTTCCATTTTTTTTCTTGGTCTTATAATGCTTGAAGCAAGCACTTTTCCCTTTATTGTTGCTATTTCTCCATAACGAAGTTCGCTAATTGGCACAATCCGTGAGCGGTCCTCATAGCAGCGTGGAAAGTAGTAGATAATATCCTCTATTGTTTCAAGGCCAATGCGGGATAAAGTTTTTGCCCCTTTGGGACCCACTCCTTTAAGACACTGAAGGGGGTTTTCTTGCCACTTTGGTTGCGCCTCATCCTCCAGAGAGGAGAGAAGCGCAAGTCCTGCATTTATCTTTTCTTTTCTACTTTCTTGAGAGACAGTGTGATAATCACTGAAGATTTCTTCCAGCTCTTGAAATTTTTTTCTTATGGGCTCTTTTGCCGTAACTTTACCTTTCTCTGCCCATTTTGCCACGTAACTGGTGAGTCCTACGCTCGCTGCCCGATTGCAATATGCGCTCCGCGCCTCTAGAAGCAACGGCTTTCGGAGAATCTCTATTGCTTTAAAGAGCTCTTCCAGTGGTTTATCTCCTTTAGAAGAGCTGCGGTCAGTTCCTTTTCCGAAACGTTCTTTATTGCCTTTCCCTTGCGGAAAAGCACTCCACCGCCCCTCCCCCCGGCAATACCAATATCAGCGCTTTTTGCTTCTTTAGGTCCATTGACAACGCAGCCCATAACAGCTATCTTTAGCTGGTGATTGGTAATTGGTAACTGGTAACTGGTGATTGCTTTTTCTACCTGCCGGACAATTTTGCAAAGGTCTATCTGGCAGCGACCGCAGGTAGGGCAAGATATGATTTTTATTCCCTGACGCAAGTTAAGAGAGAGAAGTATTTCACGCCCTGTCTTGACTTCCTCTTCCGGAGGTCCGGTGAGGGAGATGCGGATGGTGTCCCCTATTCCCTCTGCAAGAAGAATTCCCAGCCCAATGGCTGCTCGAATTGAACCCGTCGGAGGAGCGCCAGCTGCGGTTATTCCCAGATGAAACGGATAATCACATCTTTCTGCCATCAATCGGTAAGCTTCAACTGTCATCCCAACATCTGAGGATTTAAGTGAAATAATTATCTCACGGAAATTGAGGTCTTCAAGAATTTTGATATAACGAGAGGCACTTTCAACCATTGCTGCTGCTGAAGACACACTCCCTCTCAAGGAGCCTGCATTAACTCCCACCCGTATAGAAACTCTCCTTTTGAGTGCCGCTCGGGCAACGGTAGCAATTTGCTCCGGCCTTGTGATATTTCCAGGATTTAGTCTGACAGCAGCTACCCCCTGCTCAATCGCTGCGAGTGCTAACCGGTAGTGGAAGTGTATATCGGCTACGATAGGAATGCTTATTTTTTGCTTAATTTTTCCGAGGAGAAGAGCTGCCTCCATATCAGGCACGGCAATCCGAACTATCTCGCAACCGACTCTCTCGAGGCGGCGAATTTGTCTTACTACGCCCTTCTCATCATGCGGGTCAGTTTTTGTCATTGACTCAATTGAAATGGGAGCTTCTCCTCCCACCATCACTTCGCCAACCATAACAGCCCGTGTTTTCCTGCGAGGTATGCAGAAATTATCCGTGTTTTTTTTCAATTGATTACTGATTAACCTTTCTACCTGTTTAATGGTACCTTTTGGGCGAAATCCGAACTCATTTTGAGTAAAATCCAGACGCTGACTGACGCAAAATTGCTCCGCAATTTTGTTAACGGTATTTGTGAAGTCCGCCAAAGGCGGATTTGGAGAAGCGTAGCTTCCCACAAACACCGTGTTATCTGCTGTTGAGGGTTTGTATTCTTATTTTACTCCATAATCTTTTTGCCAGTATTTACTCCTAACTGCCCTTAAAACATGAAGCTCATACATCATCCTGTCCTTAGGGAATTCCTCTTTTACTTCTCTTTCGATCTTCTTTAAAGTAGTATCAGGAACATTCATCTCTTTAGCTATCTTCTGATAGTCAAAATACTCTATTTTCTCCATGACCGCTCCTTATAACTCTAATGGAGAGACAATCTCAATCTCTTTAAAGCCCTCCAGTATGTTGACTGAGTTCACAAGTCTCCTTGTCTTTACTTTGACCAGATGCTCATAATTCCAAGAGACTAAATAAGAAATCTCATAATAAGATGCCACAGCCACATGGAGGGCATCATCAATATATTTCTCTGGGATTATTTCTTTTTCTATATAAGCCCTGGCTAAATTTTTAATAGCTTTTTTCTCTTTTAATACCTTAAAGCCCTTAATGAGCTCTCTAAATTTCCTTCTCAAACCTTCATCTTTGGTATCCTCAAATTCCTTCACCGTAATCTCTGAAACATAAATTTTATAATGAGGTAAAACCTCTTGCCAGAATTTAATTGTTGCCTCCATCCGTTCTTTAGCCCTCTTATCATAATAAGCACTGGGAACTGAAGTATCAAGATATAGACTTTCTCTTTCCATCAAATTTACCTTCTTTAATGTATTTTATCACAGACCCGCAAGGGCAGATAAGGTAATGTCCTAAAATGTCTGTCCAAAGGATTAGTACGTGTGATATCCTATTGTAGCAATTGAGTAAAGAGCTACGGCCCTTAACAAAAAGAAAGGGGAGGATACCACGATGGAAAGAATACAACCATCAGAGAAAATAAGCAAGCCCCGTTAATTCATGCTCACACATTATTCAACGAACGACTATTTCAAACTGCTACTATTTTACCCGATGGTGAATTAACGGGGCAAGGAAATAGGTGAGCTGGTAACAAAATTAGAAGCAAGGGGTAAGAACAAGGGAATATTAGGCAAAGTTCTGGAGTTAGGAATGCGTAAGATTGTGCAGGAGCCCGCCTTAGGCGGACAGATGAGCATTTAGAAAGGGGCTATTATGAACGTCGGGGAGAGGAAACTAAAGGTGGATACAGAACAAATACCATCTTGTTAGAGGTTCACTTCTAATGGTATGGAGGCGGCGGGAATCGAACCCGCGTCCCGGGATGGAAGAATAAAGAAGCGTCTACATGCTTATCCTGATTCTTTAAATTCGCTTCACTTAAGGCTCCAACAGGCAGGATCCTAAAGGAAGCTATCCTAAATTTCTTTCATCCTGCCCACTTTAGGCAAAAAGGCAGGACCAGCCTGCTACCCGTCGTCTTCTTTACCCCGCAGACAAGGGCAAAGAGACGTGTCAGCTTTAATTAGCTGGCAAAAGCGTACTGCTCGTTGGCAGTTAGTTTTTCGCCAGGTTTTTTCGAGGCCACCTGGCACCCTCGACATGCAACTTCTTCGCCTCCTCCCCGGTCGAGCCCTTATCGCCCCCTACCTCTGATTGCAAAACTCAGTAGATGGGTATATTCCTCCACATCGGGAGGAACATCCCTCTCATAGAAAACGGCGTAATTCAACTCTATATTAGGAAGTATCCCAAACGGCAATAAATGCCCCACCCATTGCCATCGGTCGAGCACCCATACAGGCATAGCTATTAAGGGGGGCAACCTCGCTGATACCGGCGGCTATAACGATTATTAGTTTTTTCTTCCTTAATTACTTCTTTGTCACTTTTGCTGCTCTTTCCATCTCTCTTTCCGCTTCTCTCCTCTCTATCTCCTCTCTTTTATCATATTGCCTCTTCCCTCTGGAGAGGGCAAGCTCTGCTTTTGCTAGTCCGCGCTTAAAGTAAATCCTTAAAGGAATAACCGTTAGCCCCCGCTCGGCTGTTTTTCCTTTTATCCTCTCTATTTCTCTCTTGTGAAGAAGGAGCTTCCGTCTTCTCTTGGGGTCATCATCGCGCGTCATCCCACACTCATAAGGGGCTATGTAAAGATTATAAATGAAAGCCTCGCCTCCGTCAACTCTAACAAAGCTATCCTTCAGGCTTGCCATGCCACCCCGAAGTGATTTTACTTCTGCTCCTCGGAGAGAGAGTCCTGCTTCATAGGTTTCCAGTATTTCATAATCATACCACGCCCTTCTATTGGTAACAACGTTTGTAGACATTGATCTTTATTGTGTGATATTTGTGCTATAATATGACTTCAGCCCGTCTTTAGATAAATCAAGAGAATAAATTGCCGAAGTGGTGAAACTGGTAAACACGCTACGTTCAGGGCGTAGTGGGCGTAAGCTCTTCGGGGTTCAAATCCCCGCTTCGGCATCCACTCTGTTGCTTCCCATTCCTACTTTTTGCACCGCTTGGAAAATCTTTCCTTCGGTCTGGATCGCCGGGGCAATAATTTTCTCAGTTAATTGCATCTCCTTGATATTTTTAGCGCCCAAGCTCCCCATTGAAGTTCGCAGTGCCCCCATCAGGTTTTGTGAGCCATCGTCCAATTTTGCTGGCCCAAATAAGATTTCTTTCAGGCTTCCCGTTATACCAACGTAAATCCTCGTTCCACGAGGGAGATTGACATCAGAAGTAGCCATTCCCCAGTGATAACCCTGCCCCGGGGCTTCCTTTGTGCGCGCCAGTGCTGAACCAATCATCACCGCATCAGCTCCACAGGCGAATGCTTTGCATATATCCCCGCCGGTGACCATACCGCCGTCAGCAATAATAGGAATGTATTTCCCTGTCTGTTTGTAGTGGAAGTCTCTCGCCGCTGCTGTATCACACACAGCAGTAGCCTGAGGAACCCCTATTCCTAATACACCTCTTGTGGTGCAGGCTGCCCCCGGACCAATTCCAACGAGAAGACCTGCTATTCCAGTTTTCATTAGAGCCAGTGCAACCTCGTATGTTACGCAGTTGCCAGCAATTACAGGAATTTTCATCATCTTGCAAAATTTCTCAAGGTCAAAGCTCTTATAACTAGAAGAAATATGTTCAACCGCCGCTACCGTAGATTGAACGATAAATATGTCAGCGCCCGCCTTCTGGGCAATCTTGCCAAATCTCTCTGCTCGCTGGGGAATTGCCGAGACGGCAGCATAACCACCACCTCTTTTTATTTCCTCTATCCTTTGTGAGATAAGAGCTTCCTTTATTGGCTTGCTGTAGGCTGCTTGCACTGGTTCTGCACCCTTCTTTGGAGATGAGCTGATAATCTTTTTAATAATCTCCGAAGGTGCATCATACCTTGTCTGGATGCCTTCTAAGTTCAGGACAGCCAAGCCACCGAGGTTGCCCATCTCAATGGCAAAGCCTACATCCACTACCCCATCCATCGCTGATGCCAGAATGGGTATCTCAAGCTCCAGTGTCCCTATTCTCCATGTTAGGTCAATGTCTTGAGGGTTGATTGTCAAAGATCGCGGGACGAGAGAAATCTCATCAAACCCATAACAGCGCCTTGCTTTTACTCCTCTTCCAATCCACATTCCCATTCTAATTTCCTCCTGCAATATTGTCGGGCTCAGAGACGAGTCCAACTACTGGTGCACTGGTGCTCTGGTGACTGGTGCTCTTGAATCCTTCTAATATGCTGAGATGAGTATATCTATCAACTCTTTTTCCGTAGCTGGACGTGGATTTCCTTTCAAAGATGCGGCTTTCTTTGCATCTTCAGCCATCCCCGGAATATAACCTCTCTCTACCCCTACATCGCTCAAATGCTCTGGCATCTTCAACTTCTCTAGGAGGTTGCGAACAGCCTCTACCGCCATGGCGCCCTTTTTCTCTTTACCGAGGGCGATAGCAATCTGAGCATATTTCTCCTCCTGTGTTTTTAAATTAAATTCCATAACATAAGGAAGTAGAATTCCACATGCTATTCCATGAGAAACTCCAAATTTAGCTCCCAGCGGATGCGCCAGGGCATGAGCAGCCCCCAAGCCCGAGTTGGCAAATGACATTCCTGCCATAATACTCGCCAGAGACATATTCTCTCTCGCATCAATATCTTCTCCATCGCAATATGCTTTTATTATGTTTCCTGCCACTAACTCTATGGAATAAATGGCAAGTGTCTCTGTGATAGGATTTGCAGCATTAGAGACATATGATTCAACAGCATGGGTAAGAGCATCTATCCCACTGTAGCCGGTAACCTCTGGCGGGAGTGAAAGTGTAAGTTCAGGGTCAACAAGTGCCAAATAAGGAGTTAGATATCTGCTGCGCAAACTTTTTTTTGCCCTGTCTTTAAGGTTTCTAAGAACAGAGTTACTTGTTACCTCGGTCCCGGTGCCAGAAGTAGTGGGAAGAGCAATAAAAGGAATGCCCTTTCTATCTATTTCTCGCCCCTCATAGTACTCCCATACAGAGCCTTCCTGGTTTATTATTCCCGCTATTGCCTTGGCACAGTCAAGAGCACTTCCACCGCCAAGACCAATGACCATATCGCATTTTCTCTCTTTTGCCAGCCTGATTCCCCTATCTACAGTTTCAAGAGAGGGGTCAGGCTCTATTTTATCATAAAGCTCTGTCTCTATCTGACAATTTCTTAAGAGGGTAATGACTTTTTCCAGTGTGCCGCTTTTCCTCATTGCACTGCGCCCGCTGACAAGAAGCGCTCTCTTACCGAGCTCTCTAACTTCAGCGCCGAGCTCCCTGATAGCGCCTTTGCCAAAAACAACCTTCCCTGGTAAGCGAAACTCAAATCTCATAATTCTTTTCAGAGTCCACAGTTCACAGTCAGAAGAGCACCAGTCACTTGATAAATTAAATATCAAAACTACATATAAAAATGCAAAGTACTCGGGGTCGTCTCTGACCCCGAGGTCGGGCTCAGGGACGAGCCCGACTACCATCATCGTTTTAATCTTATTCCTTTTGCATCATTGTTATGATCTCTTTAACCTTATGAACCCCGCTCTTCCACGGAAGGGCGGGGTGAACAAGCAATGAGCTCGCAGAGCAACAAGTCCGCCTAGGCGGAAGCGTCTTTGGCACAATTTTGTATAAAACACATCACCTCTCCTTTTCAACCGGCTACAACTATCATAGAATGATAACACGCTTTTTCTTGTTCCGCCATTGCCTGTACTTTGCTGATTATCTTTCCAATATTGTGAACCAAGCACATCAGACGAAATTCCCCTTCCACCCTTCTCTTTCCGCGCATGCTCATTATTAACTGCCGCCTGTTCCATTTCACATTCCCAAAGACTGGCTCTACTGTATAGCCACGCTGTTGATAAACCCCCTTCTTCAGTCCGTAATTTCTCACGCATCTTTTCTTGTAACGGCTCTCTCCCATCTCGCATTATCGTCCTTGCCTTTGCTTTGGTGCATTTCTTTTTAACAAGGAAACATCCTTCACAATCTGTTCCAATGTCTATGCTGCCTACTACATCGTTAATTATTCTTGCAGGATGTTCCGGCCCTACGAAATCTTCTAACGATGGCGGTAGTAAATAGATCTGCTTCTGATCATATTCAGGTCTATCTTCGTTTGTTATACCCCCTGCCCACCCGCAAAAGACCCGGAATCAACATGGATAGACAGATTGAATAGGATAAAAGTGAACAAGAACCCTTAGCTAACTGAGGCCTTAAGACTGATCGCCGCTGTCATGTCCTCTTTTCGCTTCGTACATCCGGCTGTCCGCCTCCGCCAGAATCTTATCGACCGACTCAGCTCCACTCGGGGTCCAAACCGCGCTTCCGATCGATAGGGTGACCGGGAAGTCGATCAGTCTGTTCGTCTCGTTGCGACGGGTGACCGCTGCGGTTATGCGCTCTTCCACCACTTTCGTTTCCCCGTAGGTCTCCGGGAGGATGAGCAGGAACTCATCGCCACCATAGCGGATCACGGTATCTGATTCGCGTACCTGCTCCTGAAGAAGATCTGCTATTGCTTGAAGGACGCGGTCACCTGTCTGATGACCGAAGCGGTCATTTATCTCCTTGAACCGGTTGACATCGATCATCAGAAAGGCGATTGGCCGGTCGTAGCGCGTGGAGCGAGCGACCTCTTGCGCGAGCACCTGTGTGAAGTAACGGCGGTTGTAGACACCGGTCAGCGGATCGCGGATCGCCTGTTCCCTAAGTTCGTTCTGCAGGCGAATCCGCTTGACCGCTCCTACGGTGTGCCCAAGGAGGAGTTCGAGCAAGAGAGCATCATCCTCGCTGAACGCGGCGGCCTGCGCGGAGACTACCTGGAAGACGCCGATATCGTCGATCGGTGCGCTGATCCCGGACTTAAAATCCGCTGCCGTCGGCATAGCTTCGGGGACTTCATCCATGCTGCTGAAAACGATTGTCTCCCCGGAGCGGTAGGTCTTCGCCGCTAGCCCCTCGGCAAGGAGGCGCCCCACGCTCGTATTGGGAGGCAACCCCGATGAGGTCGCTTTCACCACCAGCTGTCCTTCTTCCACGATGTCTAATGTGCAGATCGAGAACTCCAAGATTTGCTCCGCAGCCTCCATGGTCAGTTGATAGACGTTGTCTACAGTTTTGCAGCTCTCCAGGTGGCGAGCTATCTCATGCAGGCTCTCTATCTTCCGTTTCGCCCCCTCCAGCGCTTTCTCAGCCCGCTTGCGTTCGGTGATATCGGTGTAGACCCCCACAGCCCCCACCACCTTAT
>CAZVBB010000007.1:0-16277 GCA_964625285.1 uncultured bacterium
TCTTTCAGCGCTGTCCGGGTGGTAATGTCAACGCAGCGGGCATAATCCGGTTTGGCTTCGCCCGTCATAATTCCCTTTATCTCATGCCACTGGCGACGCACCTCATTTACCACCTGCATAGCTGCCCTGCCCACGGCATTCATGGTCAGCGCGCTGAAAAGGAAGACCAGTAGGATGCCAATCAGTATGCCGCTGATAACTTTCGGATCGAGCAGGCTCATTGTCAAGGGGTAACCCAAACCCCCCATCCGAGCACCAAAGGCGGCGGTAAGACCAAGGGCAGTTAAGGCGGCTGAGCCAATGGCAAAACCCTTGCCCGTAGCCGCAGTAGTATTCCCCATAGAGTCTAATGCATCTGTTTTTTCCCTTATCTCTGGGGGAAGATGAGCCTGTTCTGCAATGCCTCCAGCATTGTCCGCCACTGGCCCGTAAGCATCCGTAGCAAGGGTAATCCCCAGCGTAGAAAGCATGCCCACCGCCGTGATGGCAACCCCGTAAAGACCGGCAAATTCATAAGCTACCAGAACAGCAATCACCACCCATAAGACTGGGGCTAAAGTGCTCATCATTCCAGTGGCAAACCCACGGATGATAAGGGTGCCGACTCCGGTTTGAGAAGCTTCGGCAATGGACTTTGTAGGCTTGTAACTGTAAGAGGTATAGTATTCTATGCTCAGCCCAATCAAGACACCTGCTACCAGTCCGGCGAGGATGGCGTAGAATATGCCCATATCCAAATTCATAAAATGGACAGCTAAAAAGGAAGCGATAGCCACCAGTATTGAAGCCACCCATACGCCACGACGGAGCGCCATGAGCAAGGCTTCCATTTTAAGTTGTTCCCCAACTCGAACAAAGAATGTCCCAATAATCGAGCAAATGATACCGGTTCCAGCAATTACGAGCGGCAGCAAAACTTTATGGGAATCGAGGGCAAACCCCGCAGCAATAGCTATTGCCATCGTAGCAACGATAGCACCGACATAGGACTCAAAGAGGTCGCTGCCCATACCGGCGATGTCGCCCACATTATCACCTACGTTATCCGCGATAACGGCGGGATTCCTAGGATCATCCTCGGGAATCCCTGCCTCTACCTTGCCCACCAGGTCAGAGCCGACATCGGCAGCCTTGGTATAGATTCCACCGCCGACTCTGGCAAACAAAGCGATAGAGGAGGCCCCGGCACCAAATCCCGCTATGACATCAGCAATAGCAGCTCCCCAGCCCAGGAAGGCGAGGTAAATGACGGTCAGTCCGAGTAACCCCAGGGAAACAACGGTTATCCCCATCACCACCCCGCTACTAAAGGCAACGCGGAGCCCGTCATTTAGGCTACTCATAACTCCGGCGACGGTGCGGCAATTCGCCTTCAACCCGACCCTCATTCCTATATACCCAGCAGCCACGGAGCAGAAAGTTCCCGCCAGGTAGGCGATAGCCACCAGTCCGCGCGGTTCGAGGAAAACCCCAAGGATAATGGCCACTATCACCACGAACCAGACCAGGGTTTTATACTCTCGATAGAGAAAAGCAAGGGCTCCTTCTTCAATAGCAGATGAGATTTCCCTGACCTTTTCAGGCCCCCGATCTCTCTTTAGCAAGGTGTAGATTAGATAAAGCGCAAAAATAATTCCCACTCCCCCGGCTATCAACACCATCAAAAAAACAAAATTCATTCTTTTTCCTCCCTCACAAATGCATAATCAGTTCCCCATTCCCCTTTACCCATCACCAGAGCACCAGCCCACCGTTCAGGGTTCCGGGTCCACCGTTCAGCGTTCTCTAAACCTTTGAACCCTGAACCCCTGAACCTCTGAACTCCTGAACCTTTTTCTCAATTGTATTTGTTCATTGCCGCCTTCACTCCCTCTCTCAAGATAAACTCAGCCACCTCGGCTCCTTTAATAATCATCTCTTCTGCAGTCGGCTGCTCCTCAGAAGTAAATCCTGCAAGAACATACTCAGTTAAAACATTACCCCTTCCTTTGCCTTTTACCCCAATTCGGAGCCGCTGAAAATTTTTTGTGCCCAGACAATGAATAACTGACTCTATCCCCCGATGTCCACCTGCTCCTCCTTGACAACGGATGCGAATCCTTCCAAGTTCTAAATCGGCATCGTCATAAATAACGAGCAGGTTTTTTGACTGGATATTGTAGTGATGAAGAAAAGAATTAACAGCCATCCCACTACGATTAATATAAGTAGTTGGCTTTGCCAGAATTACCTCTTCCTTACCCACCGCCCTGCAACCATAAAGAGAAAAGTGCCCTTTCTTGCAAAACTTAAGCTGAATGAGACAAGCAAGCCTTTCAATCACTTTAAAGCCAATGTTATGGCGCATATCCCGGTATTCTTCACCCGGGTTTCCCAGCCCAACGACTATCTTCACCCCGTTAAAAACCTCTCGTATTACTCTTTCCCTTTCTTTTCCTCTTCTTTTTCTTCTTCTTTTTCTACCTTATCCTCTTCTTTTTCTACCTTTTCCTCTTCAGGTTTTACTTCTTCTTTGATAACAGTTGGTGGAACAATGGAGATTACTGTTTTCTTAGAGTCCGTCACAATTTTCCTGCCTTCCCCAATAGTGAGGTCGCGCACATGGACCACATCACCAATATTTAATGAAGAGACATCAAACTCTATTTTTTCTGGAATATTTGTCGGGAGACATTCAACCTCCACCTCCCAGAGCATGTGTTGTAACACCCCACCCATTTTCACGCCAGGTGCTTCACCAATTAAAGCGATAGGAATAGAAACAATTAATTTCTTTCCATGTTGGATGCGATAGAAATCAACATGTAATATTCTATCTGTTACCGGATGACGCTGTATTTCTTTTACCAGAGCCATTATCTCCGTATTATTGAGCTTCAGATTAATAACATTGTGCTTCTGCCTTATTATTACCTCGCAATCCTGCAGTGATAAATCAATGGGCAAGGAAGCTTCCCCTCCATAAAGGATGGCAGGAAGCCTTCCTGCGTGAAACATCCTTTGAGATTCCTTCTTGCCAGTTTTTTCTCTCAATCCTGCCTCAAGATAAATTTTTTCCATCCAGTCCTCCTAAAAGTCACCAGTGCACCAGTTTACAAGTTTACAAGTTTACCAGTCCACCGTTTAAGGGTTCCGGGTTCACCGTTCTGGGTTCTGAACCTCTGAACCTCCAAACCTCTGAACTCTTGAATCCTTTTCTCGCTTTGCGATATGCGATAAGCCTTCGGTCTTCAGCCTATACAGGTAGGAGCATAATAAGACAGATTTGCTTATTTGGCAAAGGATTTTTGCTTGTATAAGGGGAAACATAGGGGGACTGTCCAGAATTACGGGCGAAGCCGTAGATTCGGGACTGTCCCCGTTCCCTGTTACAGCTTTTTTGTTACAGTTTTAATAGAATAGGGACACTTTCCACATTTAAACTAGAAGAAGAGGAAAAATAATATAGGAAGTGTCCCTGTGTTTTAAAATTAAGGCGTGGCTATCAGCCATCGCCTTGAATGTATTGTTGTACGCAGTCTTGTTTATATTCTTTACGGTATTGCGACTTCTTTTTCTTTTACAAGACTGGAAAGAGAGTTAAGAAGAAAATCTTTAGCGTCAAGTATTTCAAGAAGAACTGGTTCCCCGTCTTGAGAAAAATGGATAATTATCTGCCCTTCTTCCTCGGCGTAATCTATTTTCTTATCCGAAAGCTCTATAAGAAGGATATCTACATTCTTACTGTACTTAATCTTTCTCATATCGAGACCTCCTTCCCGGGTAAACGGTTACAACATAAATTTTATCGGGTAAAGTTTCGTAAACAACCCTAAGAACACGGGTTTCATCAAAACCCTTTTGAGCAACCAATCTATCTTTATAGCCTATATCTATTCTATCAGGATTTCTGACAATGCTTTCAACAAGCTCTTTAGAGACATTTCTACCGTGAGACTTCAATATCTCCATCTTCAGCAATGAATGCAGGCTAAATTCTATGTCAGTTGACATAAAACTATTTTACACACCCCTCCCCATTGTCAACCCCGTTAGAAGTGTCGCTTCTAACGGGGTCAATAAATATGGGAAGCGTCCCTATGTTTTTTTGGTTTAGTGTTTTTCTCCTTATTACCCTTGAACCTCTGAACCCTGAACCTCTGAACTCTTGAATCCTTGCCCCCCTTTCTTCACACAAACAATGAACTTACTGAGGTCTCATTGTGAATCCGCTTAATTGCCTCTCCAAGCAGTTCCGCTACCGATAAAACCTTGATTTTATCGCAATCGCCTGAGGCAGTAAATGGTATAGTATTGGTTATTACTACTTCTCGGATTGGAGATTTCTGAAGATTCTCCACAGCTGACCCTGAAAATATCGGATGCGTACAACTTACATAAATATTTCTTACTCCTCGCTTTTTTAATATCCGCGCGGACTCAATTACACTTCCACCACTATCAATCATATCATCAACTAGAACAGCATTTTTTTTCCTGACATATCCTACCACATTAAAAACTTTTGCAATGCCTGGCTCTGACCTCCTTTTGTCAATTATTGCCAGGGGAGCTCTAAGCCGCTTGGCAAATGCTGCTGCTCTCTCCACTGCCCCTGGGTCAGGAGCAACTACAACCAGGTCATCAATTTCCTTCTTATTAAAGTAGCTAATTAAAGTAGGAGCGGCAAATAGATGATCTACGGGAATATCAAAAAACCCCTGAATCTGACCTGCGTGCAAGTCCATTACTAATACCCGATGCACCCCCGCGGTGGTAATCAGATTAGCTACAAGCTTGGCTGTGATGGGGACGCGGGGTTTGACTTTTCTATCCTGGCGAGCATAGCCGTAGTAAGGGATAACAGCGGTCACCCGTCTCACCGAAGCGCGGCGCAGCGCATCAATCATAATCAAGAGCTCCATGAGATTGTCATTCACTGGTGGACACGTTGACTGAATAATGAACGCATCCGTCCCGCGGATATTCTCTTCTATCTCTACTCTTATCTCCTTATCCAAGAATGTTCCAACCTCTGCTTTCATAAGAGGTACTTTCAAGTATCGAGCTATCTCCTCAGCAAGCGGCCGATTAGAGTTCCCACTAAAAAGCCTCAGCGAACCTTTAGCCATAAATTTTTATCCTCCACAAGAGATTTCTGAAAAAGTCAGAAATCTCTAAAATCGGTGTAATCTGACCCGAAGGGTCATTCCGAGCGAAGAGAGGAATCTAAATAAGATTGCTTCGCTCACAACAGCGTCTATGAATCAGAGGTCTCTGGGTATTTTTTTCAGAGACCTCCACAACATTTCTTGTACTTCTTGCCACTTCCACACGAGCAGGGTTCATTCCTTCCCACCTTTCGACTATCACGTTTGTAGGTGGTTACTTCTTGTAGCGGTGGCTGCTCAGGAATAGAGCCCTGGAGCCCAACATCGGGGCGAAGGAGCCTATGTGGAGCCTTGAGAAAAACACCCTGCATCTGCCCTGCTTTCGAAGTTAATCTCACCTGGAAAAGATATCGAATTGCATCTGCATCCGTTCTCTCAATGAGCTCCTTAAACATAGAATGTGATTCAATCTTATACTCTACCAAAGGATCTCTTTCTCCATAACCACGGTAAGATATCCCTTCCCTCAAATGATCCAGTTCGTAAAGGTGGTCTTTCCATTTACTGTCAGTCATCTGAAGAAAGACCATTCGCTCCAGCTCCCTAAACGCAGCACCGCCAATATCTTTTTCTTTTGCTTCATACATTTCAGAGGCTTTCTTGATGATTATTTCGCGCAACTCTTCCCGCTTCATTTCTTTTGTATCTACTTCATTAAGAGATAAGTGGAATATCTGATTCACTTCAGTAATCAGCCCTTTAACATCCCACTCCTCAGGATTTATACGCTCATCTAACATTCTATCAATAAATTCTGTGAGCATACGGTGTATCTCATCACTAATATTTTCTTTCTCAAGCATCATTTTCCTGTTTTCATATATTACCTGACGCTGAGCGTTCATCACATCATCAAATTCTAACAGCCGTTTGCGGATATCAAAATTCTGGGCTTCAACCCCTCGCTGTGCTCTCTCTATCGTACGGGTTAATAAGCCGTGCTCTAATGGTTGCCCCCGCTTCCAGCCCATTTTATCCATAATAAAGGATACTCTCTCTGAGGCAAACATTCGCATCAGATCGTCCTCTAATGAGAGATAGAACCGGGAAGAGCCAGGATCTCCTTGCCTCCCCGCCCGTCCACGTAACTGGTTATCAATTCTACGTGCCTCATGACGCTCCGTACCCAGAATATGGAGCCCTCCTAAGGCAATAACCTTCTCGTGCTCGGCGGCAACTTCTCTTTCAATTTCAGCAAGGACACTCTGAAATTTCTCCTGGCTCACTTTATCATGGTCCATTCCAGCGCTCTTAAGCCGTGCCTTTGCTAAAAATTGTGGGTTCCCGCCTAATAAAATATCGGTTCCGCGTCCTGCCATATTGGTGGCAATCGTTGTGGCGCCAATCCTTCCTGCCTGAGCAATTATCTCTGCCTCCTGTTCATGATAGCGAGCGTTAAGGACATTGTGAGGGATTTTTCGCTTGAGTAGCATGCGGGAGAGGACCTCTGACTTTTCAATGGAAATTGTTCCTACCAATACCGGTCGGCCCTGCTTGTGAAGCTCGGCTATTTCTGCTACCACTGCCTCAAGCTTCTCATCAAGGGTTTTATAGACTACATCAGAATAATTCGTGCGAATAAGTGGCTTATTAGGAGGAATAACAACAACACCCAGTTTGTATATTTTGTGAAATTCCGCTGCTTCAGTCTCAGCAGTCCCCGTCATCCCAGCCAACCTATCATAGAGCCGAAAATAGTTCTGTAGAGTGATAGTGGCTAATGTTTGATTTTCTCGTTCAACTTTAATTCCTTCTTTTGCTTCAATCGCCTGATGCTGTCCATCTGACCAGCGCCTTCCAGGCATCATTCTTCCAGTAAATTCATCAACAATAATCACCTGTCCATCTTTTACTATATAATCAACATCGCGCTTAAAAAGACTATGCGCTTTCATCGCCTGGGTAAGATGGTGAAGCGTCCCAATTTCAGCTAAGTCTTCAAATAAATTTGGCCGCTCTAATATTTTCTGGCATTTTGCCATTCCTTCTTCGGTTAGTTCAACGGAGCGATGCTTTTCTTCCACAAGATAGTCGCAACCCCTCCCTAAATCTATTCCATTATTTTTGGCGTCAATCCTCTCCGCCTCAGTAACGAATTTAGCTCTGAGCTGCCGTACCACCCTATCTGCGGTGCGGTATATATCCGTTGCCGCTTCAGCAGGCCCGGAGATAATCAAAGGAGTGCGCGCTTCATCAATTAATATGTTATCTACTTCATCAACAATTGCATAGTGGAAACCACGCTGAACCATATCCTCTTTACGAATTACCATATTATCTCTCAGGTAATCAAAACCAAATTCATTGTTTGTGCCATAGGTAATATCACATCTGTAGGCATCACGCCGCGGCTCGGAAGCCATATCATGTTGGAGAACGCCAACGCTGACGCCCAATAATTCATAAATTGGCCCCATCCACTCCCGGTCGCGTCGGGCAAGATAATCATTGACAGTAATTAGGTGACACCCTTTTCCTGTCAATGCATTGAGATAAAGGGGCATTGTCGCTACCAGAGTTTTACCTTCACCAGTAGCCATTTCTGCAATCTTGCCTTGATGAAGAACCACTGCTCCCATTAACTGCACGTCAAAGGGTCTCATTTTCACTCTTCGCCTAGCAGCCTCCCTGACAACGGCAAACGCCTCAACGAGAATATCGTTCAGGCTCTCGCCACGAGATAATCTTTGCTTGAAAATATCGGTCTTCTCACGGAGTTCCGCATCAGAGAGTTTAATGAGTTGGGGCTCAAGACGATTAATTGCCTCCACCATTGGCTGCAGTCTCTTTAGCGCCCTCTCATTACTTGACCCAAATATTTTAGCAAGAAATTTAAACATAAAATATCCTCTTTAGGTAAAATGCAATTTTCAATTTACAATTCTTAACCTTCGGTCTATCCACTTGAATCCTTAACCCCTTGAATCCTTTCTCAAAAAGATAAATTTTACTATAAAAACCTTGAAATTCGCAAGAAAATTAAGTATGGTGTTCCCATAGGTATTCACTGTCCCTCTTTGCATACTTCTTTGGTTAGAAAACTTTATATCTCCTTCTAATCAATAATCTCGGCTTTGGTTCGTTTAGAGTTTATCTAATTCCGAATCGGTCTTTTTGAATATATCTTTTAAACCCGGGCTAATTTTTGTTTTTGAAGTCATTTTCTTTTTATATCTTGGTTTTGCAAGCTTCTCGGAAGTTATCTCAAATAAAAGTTTTTCTCTTCCTTGTCTTGTATGCTTCTTTTCTAATACCTTCTTTAAACTCTCAATTTTCACTTCAGTGGGTTCGGTTAAACTTTGGCAAGTTTGCCATGCTTTCCATTGCTCTAATACAAGATTGAGCTTTGGTTCAAGCCAGGAGCTAATTTCACCTCTTCTGCTTTCTGATGGAGTAACATAAGCAAGGATAATCGGATAGTCTAAATCAGTATCAGATAGTTCAAGACCTTCTCCGTCTTTTACTTCTCTAATCTTCTCAGCATAAAGAATGGACATTTTCATACTTGCGGTTCGGCTACCCCGTTGTGCTTGTCTTACTTCTGTCCCCACTTTAAAAACTCCTCGTGGCAGGCTAATTATTGCCAGAATCTTACAATGCTTACTAACATACTTCCTTAATATTTCATCCTGAGAATTCGAGAAAAAGCCTTCGGGCAATATCAAACATATCTTGCCGCCAACCTTAACTGAACGAACTGCTTGCTGAATTGAAAAGTTATATTCAGAAAAACTATCGGGTCTTCCATTTAGGTCTAAATCTGATTCCAAGTTTTCTATCACTCTATCTAAATCATTCCTTCTATATTGATCACTACCCGCCGGATTGCTTATTACCAGATCCCAATCGTTACCATAATGGAATAAGCCATTTCTGCAATATACAGGGATAGAGTCTATGTTGTTTTTGCCAAATTTCCCAAAGTAAATTGCTAAATATGTCTTGGCAACTACAAATGGTAGAGAATCTATATCAATCCCCATGATATTTTCCAAAGGAACTTTGCTTTTTTCTATAACAGCGGCTAAAAAGCCTCCACTGCCACATTCAAAATCTAAAATTTTCCAATCTGGCTTCATGTCAAGCAAATCTACCATAAAGGCAATAACGCATCTTTCAGTCATATATTGATTTAAATCGGTGCCCTGAAAAGAGCGAAGAACAAATTGCCTAAACACTTTTGCATTATCGGGATTTAAAGATTTAATTATGTCATACTGCTTAAAAAGCTGGCGGATTTGTTCTTGCCTATTTTTATGTTTATCATCAAGCAGGATATAAGGTTGCCTACTTGTATAATTTTCTTGGTCTTCCAAATAACTGAGTATCTGAGATGCTACATTAAAAATAACATCCCTTGTAATCAGCCCTTCTAATTTGTATATTGCCATGAGTTCGTTAAGAAAATTTCGTTGAAATTCTTGAGGGGTGAGAATCTTAGGTATATACCCGGGGGATAGACCGTATTCGGAAAGAAGCTCTACGAAAGCAGGAACAGTATCTAACCTTTCAAGCCAGTCTCTAAAATCTTGCCCCTTTAGTTCGTACCTGTGGATATAGAAATTTATATCTTTTCCAACAGTCGTGGCGATAAAACGAGGTCTTCGACCGTCTTTAGAATATCTTTTATCTGTAGCTGGGAAATTTCTCACATAAGATAGAGCTTGCTCTTGAGCATCATTTTCAGATTTACCTTCTTTTTTCGCTTCAACAAGTAAAACCGGCACGTCATCCCAATAATAGACAACATCCGGCTTTTTGATACTTGAGCCAATTCTTACCGGGACCTCGTCTATTTTTATATGCTCATAATCTTCAGGATTAGGGTAATCATAATGCGTAGAAAGAAGAGGCAAAATGGATTGCACTAAATAAGATATCTCCGTCCTTAAATTTTTTTCATTTTTCACTTGACAGGATTCCTTTTATAAGGTATATTTACACTAAAGCAGAATATAAGTGATAGATTTAAAAGGTTCCGCCTTGATGATAAGGGCCCAAGGGGCCCTCCCGCAAGGGTAGTCGAGGCGGTCGCAAAAACGGCCTTAAATTTTTTACTTGACAAGTTTTCCTTTTCTAATATACACTTAACATAGAAGTTAGCAGGAAGGATCGGGGTGTCTCCCGGTCGGTAGAGGCCTCTCTAAAAGAGAGGCTTTCTGCTTTATGGGAATACTTTCAGCCCCCACCCCTCATATTCTCCATCTTTATTACAATAAATTTTCTCTTCTATAATGCTAAAAGGGATATAAGGTTCTTTAGGGTTTAGTAAATGTCTTGCTAAAGGATAAGCACTTAAATCTGCAATTTGTAATCCAGTTATATTTTCCCGTTTACTGTAAAATTTAAAACTTAATATTTTCTCCCTCAACCTTTCTGGTGAAACATAAAATGTCCCGCGGTCCAAGATAGAATTAAAGTGGGCAAGAAGTATTTCATCTTCTTTTTTACCTCTCAATTCTGCTTTAATATCCACTTTTGCTTTTTTGTCTAAATTATCCAAGCAAAAAATTAAACGCTCTATGAGAAAAGAAAATGAAAGGCTATAAGGGTCTTTTGCTCCCTTACCATATCTCCTGATATACTCTTCTTTGTTTATCCCCGACCCCATAATCTTATATTCAGCTTCCTCTAATAGCTTATTCAAATCTGCATAAAATTTTGCTTTTAATTTTAGATCAAACAATATCTGGAAAGCACCTTCACATTTTCTTATTTCCCGAGAATGTAAAACAACCTCTGTGGTTTTAAAGTATTTCAATTTAAAAGCGTTTATCTTGTCTTCTATTTCCTTTAGTTTGTCTTCTCCCATAAGACAACCACACAAAAGAAATAAAGGAAAATTCTTATCTATATAGCTTAAACCATGGTCGCCAGTCTCATCCAAAAAGAAATGATATGCCATTAAATCACATCTTCTCTTTCACCACGGATGACAGCTTCGGCACGGGCAATCAAATCCTTTAACATTTTCTCAGCAGTTGTAATATTCTTCTTGTAATTTACCTCATCACCTTTTGCTTTAGCCTCCATTGCCTTGTCGTGATAAGCCGACATCTTTTTATATTCAGATTCAATATTTAATTGAATTGGATTTGAAATTATAGGAATTTTTATCGCCATAATCTCATCAAAATTCAATTCTGGTTGGGCAACACCTCTTTGCAATTGCTCTAATTGCAATTGCCCATACCGTGTTTTCATAAAGACTGTAATATAATATGGATTTATATCCTTACAAATTATTCTATTAATATGCCCATTCACAATTGCCTTACCATAAACTGTAGTAACAATTGTTATCTTTCCAATTGTAGCACCAGAACGAACAATAAGAATAGAATCTTTTGCTATTTCAACTCTCTTTAATCGGTTATATTGTTTCTCCATAACAAATCTAGTATCATAAAAATAGATACCTGTATTCTTTATATGCTCAACCTCAATAAACCTGACCCCTTTTTCTACAAATTTTTCACCCCTCCTCTTTCTTGGAACATCTCCCTGCCCGATTGTTGCTATAAAATCTTCAAAATATCTAACAATATTGTTCTGCTCCATTTCTTCTATAATAGAACTATATATTGGCTTCCAAAAAGAAGCATCCCATCTACTGTTAGGTTTACATTCCATCACCTCCTTTGCAGTCTTATCCGCTCTCACCATCACTAGTTCATTTCCTTCAGAGTCTTTTGCTATTACTACTTTTCTGGGAACTGGATTCATAAGGTTTCCCTCCTTTTGATATCTACAATAAAGTTCATAAACCTTGCTCAACCATTCTAATTTCTGCACTGTAGCAAGAAAAACTGGACAATCTAAAAAGTCTATTTTACCGTCAAGTGGCTTAGTCATAAATAAAATACTGGTTTTTGCTGAGGTGCCGACATTCTTGAAGGTGCCACGCGGCAGAGAGACTATCGCCTCTACCTTAACATTATCAGTAATGAACTCCCTTACATAATGTAAATTTGAATTGCTTAAGATACCGTCGGGAACAATAATAGCAATATGACCACCGGGCTTGGTAAGTTGAATAAATCTATCTATAAATAAAACCTCTATAGGAAATTTTTCAAGCCTTTCTTTCCTTTTACTGCCGAGTACTTCAATCTGCGATTTATCAAACAATTCTCCTTGCTCTTTGGCGTTTCGCCTAAAGGCTCTTCGCCAGACATCAAAGCTTAGTAAAGCCTCCTCAAGTTCCGGGGTTATCTCCTTTAATCCTACCCCGCCATAGGGAGGATTCCCTACCACTAAATCAAATTCCTTTAAGGCATTTTTCTTAACCCCGCGATATTTGTATTTTGGATCGCGCTTGACTGGCAATAAACCATTTTGATGAAAAAACCTACTTTCAAGTCTTGCCTCTGAACCAAATTTAGCAAGAAGATTTATCCTTTTCCATTCTTCTTTCATCTTATCATCTATATCTACACCAAATATATGTAAGGGATATGTTATTTTTTTCTCAAGAGCTATCTTTAGAAAAATTCCCTCTCCACAGGCGGGATCAATGATAGAAGGTCTCTTTAACCTCTTTCGTTTTTTACCTACACAGACTCTCCATCTCTCTTCCTTATCTAAGTGAACTTTAAGCATATCAAAAATAAATCCCACCACTTCTTGTGGTGTAAAGAATTGACCAATATCCTTTTGTCTTTTTAATTTTTCCTTTTTATCTTCTGCCATGCTAAATCACCTTAAATAAAGTAACGGCAATCATTTCTTCTTCTGTCTTCAACTCAAATTTTTTCTCCAATTCCTCGTAATCTTTTTGCTTTAGCTGATTTGCTTCTTGCTTTAGTTTTATCTGGTCAAGCCTTAGCCTATCCAGCCTTAGTTCAATTTCCTGGATTTTTCTATGAAGTTCCCGACGTTCGGCAAGGTCGGCAGAATTATCCCGTCGACGATTCAGGTCTTCTCTTTCCTCTTCAGCTTTCTTGATTCTATCGTCAACCCTTAAACTATAATCTTGATAATAGCGGTTAATTCTATCTACCTCACGATCGTAGAGACGTTCGTTCCGGTGTTGATATTTCTCTAAGACTTGTTTCTTCCAGTCTTCCCATAGAGATAGAACTCTTTTTTCTTCAATAGGAGATATATCTGCTTTCCGAATCTGCTCTTGTGCCTCTAAAGATAATATCTCCTCAGTTATTTCTAAAGATATAGATTCGTAAGTATTATTCTTTCTAATAAAAGTCATCGGGGCAAGTATCTCCTCTTCCTCAATGCCTTTTATTATTAGCTTGAAAAGATAAATAATGCCTTCGTTGTCAACAAGAGGGTCAATTAAACTATATTTTTTGCCAGAGCTGCTGTATAAAAAGTGGTTTAAGGGTATAGGGACAGTTTGCAACTTTAGAGATTCATTGATAGCCTTCAGAGCTATGGGATGTTCTTTATTCATACGAACGATCTTGCCTACTTCATCTTCCTTTAGCTCTCTAAAGGCTATCGTCTTATTGAGTTGCGAATCCTTAAAAGCGTACAAAGTCTTTTCTTGGTCAAAAGGGATAAGGCGATCTCCATAAAAACTCTTGCAAAGCCTTAAGAGATCACTATCAAATACAGAGAGGCTTTTATCTAACTCAAATTTTGTTTGCTCAAATAGCTCTCTAACAGGTTCATCAAAATATTCGATTAACTGCTTTCTTATGCTTTGAATGTCATCGGCAATTTTAGATTTGATTGATTCTTGGAGTTTACCAAAAGCAATATCTATCTCTTCAGGGGTTCGGCAAGTCTGATAGATTTCCAATATCTTTTTTTCAAAATCAACACCTGACTCAAGAAGCCCCAGAACTTCATCTGAGGAACCGAAGAGACCGTCAAAGAGATGTAGCTTGTACTGCAACAGTTCAAGTACTCTCTGGTCTGCTCTATTTTTTGTATTAAGAAAATTAACGACTAAAACATCGTATCTTTGACCATAGCGATGGCAGCGTCCTATGCGCTGTTCAACCCTTTGAGGATTCCAGGGTAAATCATAATTTATTACGATGTTACAAAATTGAAGGTTTAAGCCCTCCGCTCCTGCTTCAGTGGATATAAATACCTGTTTGTCTTTCTCAAAGTCATAAACCAAGGCTTGTCGAATATTGGCTACTGGTGAACCTCGTTCGGATAATTCAGGAAATTCTCTCCGCCACTTTTTATATGTTTCTATTGCCTCCCGGGAACTGTTAGAGCCATTAAATATAGTATAGGTTATACCTTCGCGCTCAAGGAGTCTGCGTATATACTCCTGCGTTCTAGTGGATTCAGTAAAAACAACTGCCTTTTTGGGCCATTTCTTCTCCTCTGAGATCTTAAATATCGTCTTTAATGCCTTGATCAGAGCTTCGCCCTTGCTATTTTCTCTAATTTTAACTGCAAGATTATAATAAGATTCGAGCTCTTCAGTTTCTTTCCGAATATCATCGTCACTAAATAGACTTTGATCGATCCGAGGCTTTAGCTCCTTTTCTTCTTTTTCTTCAGCCTCTTCAGCCTCTAACTCTTCAAATTCTTCTTCCAACCCTTCGTCTTCAAGTTCAGATTTAGTGAATAAATTAACTGGCATTTCCCTACTTAATCTATCAGTCTGTCGTAACTCTAATTCTTTTCTTAAGAATTTTATCAAATGATCTAATGTGCCAGCGATAGCAAAGGAAGAACTAGCAAGTAATTTTCTATATACTAAAATCATTAAATTCCTCTGTGTGGCTTGAATTGCTGCTACTTCTGGTCGCTGAAGATATTCGGAGACTTTGTTGTAGAGTTCCACTTCCTCATCCGTAGGTGTGAAATCTTGAGTAAAGGTCTTTCTTTCTGTAAACTTCACATAATCGGTTACCTGCTTTCTTAAAGAGCGGGTTAAAACTCCACTGATTTTATCTCCACCGAATTTCTCCTCACCTTTTATAAGCTGGCGCAAATCTTTTAATTTTGTTTGAGAATGCCTACTTTTTTCTAAAAGAGGCTCGACAAATCTCTTTTTAAAACTATATGGTGTGCCAAGTAGTTTATCATCGATAAAACTCACTATTCCATACAACTCCATCAGATTATTTTGAAGAGGAGTAGCAGTAAGAAGCAATTTGCCTGTGTTTTTGATTATATTGCGTATCTCCCAAGCCATTTTAGAGGTATCTTTGCCTTTATAAACATTTCTCAATCTATGTGCTTCATCTATCACAACGCAATTCCAGGCTTGCTTTTCTATTATGCCTTTCTTCTTATAGGCAAAATGAAGAGACACAATAAAAACACCTTCATAAGTTAAAGGAATGCTTTTACCTGAATTAACCCTTTCCTCAAATATAGGGCTATCTATTACCTCCGAATCAAGCCCAAAACGATTTGAAAGCTCATCTTGCCATTGTTTTCTTATAGAAGCTGGACAAATAATAAGTACCCTTCTTTTACCTTCAGACCACAATTGAGAAATAACAATTCCTGCCTCGATGGTCTTGCCTAAACCTACTTCATCTGCTAATATGGCCCCCCTTTGTAATGGGCTATCAAATGCGTACATTGTTGCATATATCTGATAAGAGTTAAGCTGAATTGAAGATTTAGCTAGGATAGAAGAAATCCGATTGATGTTTCCAGCCATCTTTTTCAGAGTTAACTTTTCAGCTAAGTATCTTTGCAAGAAAACATTACTCATTTGTTCCTTCCCACCAACTTATCCAAACTCACCCCAAAGGCATCGGCTATTTTTATAAGTGTTACCATAGAGGGATTAGGAGTATAGCCAGCTTCTATTTTAACCAAAGTGCTAAAGGGAATATCAGCCTTTTTGGCAAGTCGATCTTGAGATATTTTAGCTTGATTCTGAATTTTTTTCTTAAATTTGTGCGACATATATCCACTCTTTGATATGACAAATAGGATAAGAGATTTATACTGCTCTTTACTGGATATCTTACCATCTTTTGAAGTTATAACAAAAATTCTGCTTCAACATTTCAACTTTTTAACTCCTATACTGTTGACTGTTGGCTATTTGGGATGTGATGATTGAACTTACATCTCGCACTGCCTGCGACAGGTCATAATTAACTACTTTGTAGTTATATTGTTCAAGCATCTCCATCTCAAATCTGGCACGCGAAAGTCTTCTTTTAATCTCTTCTT
>CAZVBB010000008.1:0-15439 GCA_964625285.1 uncultured bacterium
GAGAAATTCAGAAATCTCTGATTACGCCGATTAAATACCGATTACACAGATTAAAAAAATTTAGAGGTTCAGGGTTCAAAGGTTAAGAAAACCCAGAACGGTGAACTTGTAAACTGACAACTTTGTTGTCATTCTGAGGGCAAAGCCCGAAGAATCTCATCCATTGTTGATACGGAGCAAAGCTCGTTTTTAGGTAGATAAACCGGTGCTCTGGTGACTGGAGACTTTTTTAAAATGAACATTATTATCGTTGGTGGAGGCAGTATAGGTTGTTCCCTTGCTCGGGCACTCCTTGCTAACAAACACCACGTAACAATAATTGAGCATCAACCTAAGAGGTGTGAAGAGTTAGTTAAGGAACTTTGTGCAACAGTCATCAGTGATGATGGAACAAGCCTTCATGCTTTCCAAGACGCTGATGCGGAGGACGCTGATGTAGTGATAGCGCTCACCGGGCAGGATGAGTATAATTTAATAGCCTGCCAGCTTGCCAATCATCATTTCCATGTTCCACACACAATTGCTCGCGTGAGAAATTCACAGAACAAAGAATTGTTTGAAAAATTAGGAGGAGTTACTACCGTAGTTTGCACAACCAGCATTATCTCTTCTATTATTGAAGAAGAAGTCCCGACTAACGACACTATCACTCTTCTGACATTAAAGGAGGGAGCATCCATTATTGAAAAAGAGATTAAAGAGAATTCACCAGGAAAGAATAGAAGAGTTGCCGATATTCTTCTTCCTAGGAAATGTGCCATTGTCTCCATTATTCGCAAGGATCAGGCAATATACCCACACAACGAGACCATCCTGGAAGTTAATGATAGAGTGCTGCTGTTAGTTGCTCCTGGAAAGAGAGAGCTTCTCAAGAAAGCGATCTAAGGAACTCTGAATCTATCCTGAATAAAAACGGTAACTATTCAGGAGCCAGAATTCAGGAGTCAGAATAAGGAGGCAACCAGTAGGGGCGAACGGCTGTTCGCCCTTAACGGAACGAAGTTCTTATGAAAGACATCCCGCGCCCTCTACTCATCAATTTGTGTAACCATTTACGCTTCCATGTCATTTCGACTCCTTTGTTCTGCCATTCCAAGCCCTTCACTTGCTGTCATTCCGAGCGAAGCGAGGAATCTATTAAGGCCAGGCTCCGCGACCGAAGAATCTCGCTCAGGGTAAACTCCGCGAGGAATCTATTTACGCTCAGGGCAGGCTCCGGGAGAAATGACAAAGGCGAAGAGGCTAAAATGACAATATGGATGTGAACGCTTATCAATTTGTTTTATCCTTTATTCTGGATTTTGGCTCCTGACTTCTGACTCCTGAGTAGTTAATAAAAATGATTGGACACTCCATCGGAATTTTATCTATGGGATTAGGGGCTATCATCGTCACCCCCTTACTACTCCTCATTTTTTTCCCAGAGGAGTTGGTTCATGCCATGAGTTTTTTTACCCCGGCATTAATTGCCATCATCGGTGGGTTCCTTCTCTGGTATGGGTTTCGGAAAAGGAAGCGTCCTGCCCTAATGGCAACTGATGCATCCCTGATTGTAATTCTCATCTGGCTCATAGCTATTGCACTCGGGGCACTTCCATTTCTTCTCTCAGGTATATTGCCACTATTAGATGCTCTCTTTGAGTCAACCAGCGCATGGACTGGAACAGGGCTGACAATGGTAGAAATGCCGCAGGAAATCCCATCAATTTTTCTTTTCTGGCGTGCTTTTATGCAGTTTGTTGGAGGAGCAGGGATAATTGTCATAATGAGCTCGGTTCTCATCAAGCCATTTGGGGCTTATGAGATTGAGACAGAATCCCAATCTGAGCGCTTTCTTCCTCATGTAGTGCGCACCGCACACATCACTGTCGGCATATACTTAGGGTACAGTATCATCGGAGTTATTCTTTACTATCTGGCAGGGATGAGTCTTCTTGATGCCATCTGTCATACAATGAGTGCTATTTCAACAGGAGGACTTTCTACCCAGAGTGAGAGCATTGGTTACTGGCAGAGTATTCCCATAGAGGCGGTGAGTGTAATGCTTATGTTAGTAGGCGCAACCAGCTTTGCCACTCACTATGTGATTCTTACCAGTCGTGGACGGATGGGATTAAAGGATAATGAGATTATTCTGATGAAATGGTTGCTCATTGTGAGCATTCCATTAATAGCATTTGGCTTAATGAAGGCATTTGACATAGGACCCCTGGATGGCATTCGTCATGCTATTTTCCACGCAATTAGTGCTTTAACCGGGACTGGATTTTCCACCCTACCCGTCGGAAATATGATAGGCCAAACTCTATTTCTTCTTATCATTCTAATGCTAATTGGGGGAGGAATGGGCTCCACAGCCGGGGGTATGAGGCTCTATCGGGTATCTATTATGATTAAGTCCATTGTTCGATGGGGGAGAAAACAGTTTTATTCATCATCAACAATCGTTTCACGCCTCATCTGGAAGAGAGGAAAGCAAGTTGAGGTTTTAGATGCAGAAATACAGGCAGTAACCTCTTTTATTGGCCTTTATATTATAATTTATCTGATAGGGGTCTTTATTTTGTTGTCTTACGATTTTACCTTGTCTGAATCATTATTTGAATTCGCCTCAGCACTTTCAGTTGTTGGCTTATCGATAGGAATTACTGTACCAGAGATGCCTATAGGAGGTAAGATTGCCCTGATGGCAGGGATGTTTCTCGGGAGATTAGGATTTATAGTCATTATCCGTGTCTTTGCCCGGGCAAGGAAAGACCTGGGGGTAAGACGGGGTCGCACAAAAATAGGTAGATAGACTGAAGGCACTGACAGAGGAGCACCAGGGCACCAGAGCACCAGGCACCAGTTTACAAGTTGACAAGTTAATAAGTTTACAGTTGTATCCTGAGCCCTTCGCTTCCTGTCATTCTGACCCTGAACGCAGTGAAGGGGAAGAATCTCGCTCAGGGTAAACTCCGCGAAGGATCCCTGAGCCCGACGGAGAAAGAGCTAAGGGCAGAGGACAGAGGGAAAATGAAAAGTGATTGATGGGATGGGAATAAGGCAAAGCATATGCCGGCAACAGCATAAATTGGAGGTGTAATATGACTTATCATAAAGTCAGGTTATTAAAAAATATCATCAAGGTATTGACAGTGTTGTTCTTTGTTTCCTTTTTTCTGCCTCTCATTGCATATTCGCAAGCAGAGGATGTAGGCATATTAGAGGATATAGGCATATTAATAGAGGATGTAGGCATATTAATATTAATTTCAAAGCTGAGAGATAAAGACCCAGGTATCCGAGAAGAGGCAGCAATAATACTGGGAAGAATAGGACCACGAGCTGTTGAGCCATTGATTGCTGTCCTGAGGAAGGATAAAGCCTCCCGTGTTCGAGAAAAGGCAGCAATGATACTGGGAGAGATAGGAGACCCACGAGCTGTTGAGCCATTGATTGCCGCCCTGAAGGATGGAGAGTGGAGTGTCCGAAAAGAGGCAGCACGGGCACTGGGAAAGATAGGAGACCCACGAGCTGTTGAGCCTTTGATTGCCGCCTTGAAGGATGGAGAGTGGCTTGTCCGAGGAGAAGCAGCACTGGCACTGGGAAAAATAGGAGACCCACGAGTTGTTAAACCCTTGATTACTACCCTGAAGGATGAAGAGTGGGAAGATAGGGCTGTTCGAGGAAAAGCAGCACGGGCACTGGGAAAGATAGGAGATCCACGAGCTGTTGAGCCTTTGATTGCTGCCCTGAAGGATGGAGAGTGGCTTGTCCGAGAAGAGGCAGCACTGGCACTGGGAAAAATAGGAGACCCACGAGTTGTTGAACCCTTGATTACTACCCTGAGGAGGGATAAAGACTCCCGGGTTCGAAGAGAAGCAGCACGGACACTGGGAGAGATAGGAGACCCACGAGCTGTTAAACCCTTGATTACTACCATGAGGAGGGATAAAGACTCCTGGGTTCGAGGAAAAGCAGCACTGGCACTGGGAAAAATAGGAGACCCACGAGCTGTTGAACCCTTGCTTGCTGCCTTGAAGGATGAAGGCTTAGGTGTCCGAAGTAGTGTGGGACAGGCATTGGGAGAGATAGGAGACCCACGAGCTGTTGAACCCTTGATTACTACCCTGAGGAGGGATAAAAACTCCTTGGTTCGAGTAGAGGCAGCACAGGCACTGGGAGAGATAGGAGACCCACGAGCTATTGAGTCCTTGATTGGTTTCCTGAGGGATAGAGACCGCCAGGTCCGAGAGGCGGCGGCAGAGGCGCTGGGGAAGATAACAGGAGAAAACTTTGGTGAAGACGGTGCAAAATGGCAGGAGTGGTGGGAGAAGAACCGAATAAGATAATGAGGAGATTGATGAAATGCGTATTATAATGGTAAAGGATGTGGGAAAAAATTTTACTTATCAGTGGCCTGAAGGCCCAGAAACTTACTACTTCATAGAGTATATAGCGATGGATGAAGAAGGTGAACATGCTGTAAAAATAGGCTTTGGCGAGCGTCATACTTACGGGAGAGACCGAATTAGAATAGTGATATGGATAGATGGTCACCCACATGCTGAGTTCTTAGGAGCAGATGATTTTGAACAGTCAGGTGAAGTATTATCAGAAATCAAAGTTCCGGGAGATGCAGGAGAGCGCATTTGTAGATATCCAGATGAATTCATACCGGAGCGTTATTCTATGTTCAATATTGAAGGGCTGACTCTCCGAGTTCAAAACCCGGGTGTTCATGGGGCATGGGCGGTGGTCGCTAATATCTCAGATCATAAGACTTTAATTGCCTTAGCTGCATTGAGAAAATTAGAAAGGGAAAGAAAGAGATAAGACGTCGTCTAACAGCGGATAAAAGGGAAATCGAAGATTTCCCAAAATAGCCTTTGGTAACTTCCTTTATCCGCAAACCGTTATTTGCAATTGGTCGCTATAAGTTTTAAGAGGTGAAAAAGATGGGAATATTTGATAGTTTGAAGCACAAGTAGGAGGAAATGAATTTTGGACGTTAAAAAGCTAAAAGCAAAGCTCTCGTCCAGGGAGAACCTGTTGCTCAAGAATCTTCCTGAAAGCTCCTTTGCAGAGACCGAACTCATCTCACTGGGTAAGCTCTCATCAGGAGAGATAACGGGAACCCTCGGGTGGCTCAAAACAAAGGATTTAATTAAAGAAGAAAAAGAAGTAAGAAGAACTCTCGTATCTATTACTGACAGAGGAAAAGAGCTCCTGGAAAAAGGTATGCCGGAGTTAAAGATAATTGACCTTCTGCGTCAGAAAAAAATGGATATTAGGGAACTCTCTCACCTCACCAGCATTCCGAAAGAGGAATTGAATCCAATTCTAAGCAATATGAAAAAACGTAATGTTGTCTCATTTACTGAAGGTGGCATCGCTCTGGAATTAGAAGAGAAAGTGGAATATGAGAAGATAGAAGGACTCCTAACGAAAATATCTAATAGCTATCTTAGAGTGGAAGACTTGAGTGACGAGGAAAGAAAGATAATTTCGCAGATGAGTCGGAAAAGAGGAAAAGGAAAAGAGCTATTCAGGGTGCGCGAGGAGGTTGTGAGGTATTATCGTCTCACTCCGCAAGGGGTGGCTCTCCAGAACTATCTTCTTGAAGAAGGCATTGAGGAGGCAATTTCTCACTTGACAGCAGAGATGATAGAAGATGGATCCTGGCGCAATAGGGATTTCAGGGAATACAATATCAAAACAATTCCTCCTCTACAACAGATGGGCAGAAGGCATCCTTATGCACTTTTTCTTAGCTGGATACGTCGCAAGCTTATGGCAATGGGCTTTAAAGAGATGAAAGGAAACATAATTGAGTCAGAGTTCTGGAATAATGATGCCTTATTTATGCCGCAAGACCATCCGGCAAGAGAAATGCACGATGTCTATTTTGTCAAAGAGCCAAAAAAAGCTGTCACACTTCCTGAGGATTTAGTTGACCGTGTAGCGCAAACTCATGCCAATGGCGGCCACACTGGCTCTACCGGATGGGGATATGAATTTGATCGGGAGAGGACGCGACGTCTTGTACTTCGCTCTCAGGGAACTGCCATCTCAGCGCGCATGTTAGCTTCTAAACCAGAAATTCCCGGCAAATACTTTGCCATTGCCCGCTGCTTCCGCTATGATCGGGTGGATGCTACTCATGCTCCTGACTTCTATCAAATAGAGGGTATAGTCCTTTCTCAGGATATTAACTTAAGGCATCTTTTAGGGCTCTTAAGGCTTTTTGCACTGGATATCGCTGGTTCAGATGAGATAAAATTTGTCCCATATTACTTTCCTTTCACTGAACCTTCAATAGAGGTTCAGTTCAAGCATCCTCACTTTGGCTGGATGGAATTGGGAGGAGCTGGAATATTCCGAAAAGAGGTAACCTTGCCATTAGGAATAGATGTGCCGGTGATTGCCTGGGGGCTGGGGCTTGACCGCATGGCAATGGTAACGTTGGGAATAGGGGACATCAGGGATCTTTTTACATCTGACCTTGGAAAAATTCAGAGAATGAAAAGCAAGTATTAGGTGTTAGGTCTTAGGTTTTAGGTATTAGGGGAGAAGTGAAAAAGGATTTAAGGGTTCAAGTGTTCAGAGTTCAAAGGTTTAGAGGTTCAGAACCCAGAACAGTGAACCCGGAACCCAGAACAGTGCTCTGGTGCGCTGGTGACCTTTTTTATAAGAAAGGAGGCACAAGTGCCATATGGATATTGGGGACGAATAATAAATGTAGATTTGAGTAAGGGAGAGGTTCGGGTAGAAAGTCTGCCTGATGAGATTTATAAAGATTTTATAGGTGGCTATGGGCTTGCCGCCAGAATTATTTATGAACGACAGAAGCCGGGAATACATCCTTTAAGTGAGACAAGTATTTTAGGATTTACTCCGGGGCTTCTTACTGGTACCAAAGCACTCTTCAGCAGCCGCTATATGGTTGGGGGCAAATCTCCTCTTACCGGAGGATGGGGGGATGCCAACTCTGGCGGAGCGTTTTCTCTCACCTTAAAACAGACTGGTCACGATGCTGTCTTCTTTAAGGGTATCTCTAAACATCCGGTATATCTCTGGATTGATAATGACAGGATAGAATTGCGAGATGCTCGTTTTCTCTGGGGTAAAGATACCGTTGAAACTGAAATGGCTCTGCGCTCTGAGTTAAATGATGACAAGATTATGATAGCATGTATTGGGCCTGCAGGTGAGAAGTTGTCACTGATCTCCGGCATAGTAAGTGATAGAGGAAGAATTGCTGCCCGCTCTGGATTGGGAGCATTAATGGGTTCAAAATTATTGAAGGCGGTCGCTGTGCGTGGCTCTCGTATCGTACCGGTATATGACAAGGAAGGAATCCTCAGGGGTAATAAACAATATTTGCGCGATTTCAATGTTCCTTCACTTAAAGACAAGCTCACGGTGCGTGCGTTGGCTTTTGCTTTTATAGCTAAATTTATGAGAAAATCCCCCATTCGTCCAAGCGTTAAAAACACTATGTATCAACAGGTGTTGCGAAAATATGGCACTTGTGGAACGACCGCTTTCTCCTGTGAAAGTGGTGATGCCCCGGTTAAAAACTGGAAGGGTGTTGGAGCTATTGATTTTCCAGTAAGCACTATGTCGCATAAAATCAGCGATGAAGAGATTATCAAATATGAGGAAAAGAAGGTTTTCTGCCCTAATTGCCCTATAGGATGCGGCGGCACAACAGAGCTTACCAGTGGCCCATATAAGCTACCCGGAGAGAGTCGTAAGGTTGAGTATGAAACCCTGGCAGCCTTCGGTCCATTATGTCTGATTGACAATCTGGAGGCGATTATGTTGCTAAATAACCTCTGCAATCGGGCAGGAATAGACACAATTTCTACTGGTGGAGTAATAGCCTTTGCCATGGAATGTTATGAAATTGGCTTACTCACCAAAACTGATATGGATGGGATAGAATTAACCTGGGGTAATGCTGATGCCGCAATAGCTTTACTCAAGAAGATTATTAGTCGTGATGGCATAGGTAATCTATTAGCAGATGGAGTAAAGGTGGCATCTCAGAAAATTGGCAGAGGCTCAGATGCCTTTGCCATACACGCTGGAGGTCAAGAAGTACCAATGCACGACCCGCGATATGAACCTACTCTTGGAGCTGCCTATGAAGCCGAGCCCACTCCGGGACGACATACTATTGCCTGTCATCTCTGGCAGGAGATGCTAAGATTAGAAAGAATCTTCCCTGAACTGGAAAAAATGTCATCTTTTTCTACCGCAGCAAGTAAATACAAATATCATGGCAAAGCCACTCTTCAAGCATACAATAGTAAATTTGCTCAGGTAGTTAATTGCGCTGGCTTATGTCTCTTTGGAGGGATAACGGGCCCTATCCCGTTTGCTGAATGGATAAATGCTGCTACTGGCTGGGATTATTCATCCCGCGATTACTTACTCACTGGCGAACGCATTGAGACATTAAGGCATTCTTTTAACCTCAGAGAAGGAATAACACTAAAAGATACCCGTTTGCCAGACAGGGCTATTGGCAAGCCGCCACTCAAAAAAGGACCTCTGGGAAAGATTACCATAGACACAGACATTCTGGTGAAGGAGTTTTATGAGAAAATGTTTTGGGATCATGAAACCGGCAAGCCATCGGAAAGACGACTGAAACATCTTGGACTGGATAAGATAGTAAAGCTGAAGTGAGTTATCAAATGATAATTAAATTGCAGGTAATGGGTTATTTTTTAGGTGAGGAGCTTAGCAACTTTTTTCCTATGATATAGATGTATTTGGAAGCGATGAGCAGCTAACTACCTCGCCACTTCACGGATTTAGGTAAACTGTTACCGAGGAGGTTCATGATGTTGAGGAAAGATTTTTTTGATTGGAAAGGCCCTTCATCCAAGGGGGTTAAGATCGGCAGTGCCGTTTTTGATCTTCCGATTTTCTATTACCGCGATGACCTATTCTTGGGGTTTTTTGCAGGAAGTTATAAGAAAATAAGAGAACTCCTGCCTTCTTCTAAACTCAAGCCTGTCCAGATCATTCCGGGGAGAGCCATGATTGGCGTTATAAGTTTTAACTATATTGAGACAAGTATCGGGCCGTATGGCGAAATCGGGGTGGGAATTCCCGTTGTATTCGACGCAACAACAGTTCCTGTCTTACCACTCCTTTTGGAGTCATACTATCCACGTTTCGGTTTCTATGTGATGCATCTGCCTGTAACCACAATTAGAGCGCGAGACGCAGGAATAGGTATATGGGGATATCCTAAGTTTATAGCTGACATGCACTTTGTTTCTAAACCTGAAGCTCGGTCTGTGACTATGCATGAGGGTAAACAACATATTCTGACCCTCACGGTAAGAAATAGAGGGTTTCTCATTCGTGATAATCGACACCTTATAACTTTTAGCGAAAAGGATGGGAATCTTATTTCAACGAAAATACCGGTGAGGGCAATCTATCGAAACTCTATCCAAAGAGGCACAGCAACCCTGGAATTAGGAGATCATCCTGTGGCGGATACCTTGCGAAAAATGGATGTCTCACTGAAATCAGTCATTAGTCGGAGCTACGTTGAACGATACGCTATTCTTCCTGAAGGAGTGACTATTGGCAAAAGCGAAAAGAAATATGAGCGATATATCGGACGGGAAATAGAGAGAGGCGATCATATCACTACATATATCTAATTGATGGATAAGAATGGAGATTAAACATTATTTCAGGTGATGAGAAAAAAGCGATTCTCAAGCTCATGAGAGAATTTGCAGGAAAGTCTCTATCCAAGCTCTTTGAAGTAGAGTCCTCTGATGGAGATTTGGGATTGATTGATGCCTTATTCTCGCAAGCTGCTGATATCGGTCTCATTTCCTTTGCCGATTCCAAAACACAAGGCTACGAACTTGGCGTTTGGGGGACCCTTTCAATGGCAGAGGAGTGGCAACTGTCTGCCGAGATGCTTTCCATTATAGGAGAGGTTTGTGCAGGTTTCGCATCCATTGTCCATGCACAAGGAATAGGATGTTTCCCTCTGGGTGGAAAGAAAGAAACAGGTTTCAAGAGAAACTCCTTGGCTTGTATGATAGATTCTGGCTATCCTCTTTCCCAGATGGTACCGCTTGATAATAGAGAGGAATATCCGCTCAAGCCATGTATCAGTAGAACAACTCAAGGTCATTTCTTAAGCGGTAGGTCTCTTTTTGTGCTTTCATCTCCGTCGGTTGAAGGTCTCACAGTTTTTGCTTTTCTTGATGGAGAAACAAATCTCCTTTATTTTCCCATTGATAAGGAAGGGATACAAGTGGTGGACTCTGGACCAAGGGTGGGGCTCAGAGCAGCCAGGATTATCCATGTTACATTCACTAATGTATCAATTGCCAATGAAGACTTTATTATGAGAGGAGATGAGGCAACAAATTTACTTAAGAAAACCACAGCAATTAACTGGTACGGGCTTTCCGCAATCTCTCTTGGAATTGCCCGCTCAGCTTATAGAAAAGCTCTCACATATACTGAGGAAAGATATCAAGGGGGGAACTATATTCGAAACCATCCTGCAATAACACATCTACTTGTGGAAGCAGGAACTGATATCTGGCTTGTTGAGCAGTTACTTATGGGTATGCCAAAACCGTCTGAATCCTCCGATGAATTGCTTCTCTATGCCGCCAAAATAAAGCTCTTTTCCTCCCAAGCTACTTTCCGGGCAGTTACAAATTCCCTGCAGGTATTTGGTGGATATGGTTACACAGAGGACTATGGATTAGAAAAAAGGCTAAGAGACCTGGCTACAATCAAGAGTCTCCATGGCAGTCCAATTTTTCTGAAATCATTCATCGCAAATTTGTCGATAGGGAAGGATGTGATATGAGATCACTTGAGCTCAAGCATTCCCGTGACTTACTAAACCCCATTGGTAAACTATTTTACGATGATCGAGAGTTGACCATTTGGGAAAGAGAGACGATGACTCTTCCTAAGCATCTTCAGAGGAAAAGAGCCAAGTATAGAAAATTTGCGAGAGAATTCCTGGCTCCTATCTACATTAGGGTGGATCAAAACCCGGACGATTATGACAAAACCCAGCTCTATGTTGCAGCAGGAAGAATGGGTCTGCAAACCGAACTTCTGCCTTGGCCATTGGGAACGCTTGACTATCACACTCTCATAAATTACGTTGTTTTTAGTGCAGTCCTGAAGGCAGAGGAGCTGTCTGCTGCATGTGGTGGGCTTGCCCTTGCGCTGCTAGGTCATGATCTTGGTGTTGCGCCAATCTTTTTGTCAGGCAAGATTGGAGCCGTGTTTCGTTGGCAATGGGCAATGTACCGCCAGATTAGAGCTGGTAAACCAGTTGTGGCTGCTTTTGCCATCACTGAGCCAGATGCGGGATCTGATGTTGAAGATTCAGAAGGTGCCAAGAAAGCAAAACTGATAACCCGTGTAGAGAAGACGAAGGGGGGTTATATCCTTAATGGTGCCAAACAGTTCATTACAAACGGCGGAATTGCTGACTATGTTACGGTCTTTGCTGCTATCGGTAAAGGTGGTGTTGAGACCTGGACCTGCTTCATGGTCGAAAAAGGCATGAAGGGTTTTTCGGTAGGCCGGCGTGAAAAGAAGATGGGTCAAAAAGCTTCGGACGCCTCGGAGTTAATTTTTGAAGATGTATTCATTCCAGATAGAAATAGGATCGGCGAGGAGGGAACCGGATGGGCAATTAATAGGAATGTCCTCAATTTCTCTCGTGGTCCTGTCGGGGCAATTGCTTTGGGTATTGCCCGAGGAGCGCTGGAAGCTGTAACAGATTTTGTTCGGAAAGCAAGTCTGGGGAATAGACCCCTGATTAGTTATCAGGAAATTCAACTTGCCCTCGCTGATATGATGATCGATATTATGGCTACACGAGCTATGGTGTGGCAGAGCACGCGATACCGGTTTCCCTTCCAGACTGCAGCATCAGCCGCAAAGGTTTTTGCCAGTGATATGGCGTTCTCTATTTGTAATAGGGCAATGGAAATTATGGGGGATCATGGGTATCTAACAAAGAACACGGCGGAAAAAACTATGCGCGATGCTCGATTAACTCAGATTTATGAGGGCACAAACCAAATCAACCGACTGGCTATTATCGAAAGCCAGTTGAATCTTGAACTCCAGATGCATGAAACCAAAGAAGACTCATAAAGGATGTAAAGAATTTAAAAAATAATGAAGCTTAGTTAAAAACACAATTCAACTCAAGAAATAAGTATGTTGTGGCAGAGGAGTTATAAACATCATTTAACGGAAGCGGCTTATGAAAAAGAAAACCGTTGCCCTTATCGGAGCCTCAGGCTACTTAGGCCTAAAGTTGTTAGCTGTTCTGCAAAACCATCCTCAAGTATCTAAGATTATTTGCCTGGACACCAGGAAACCGCCAGAGCATTTTCTGTCAGAGAGGGTTGTATTCTATCTCAAGGATATTAGAGATAAAGAAGTATGCGAAATATTCTGCCGGCACAACGTTGACACTGTTTTCCATCTTGCCTTTGTGGTAAACCCGATTCGCAACCGGAGAGAGATGTATTCCATTAATGTTGAAGGCACCAAGAATGTTCTCACTGCCGTCAAGGCTTGCGACGCAAGACATCTACTAATTGCATCCTCTGCCTCAGCTTTTGGAGCCTTTCCTGATAATCCTCCCTTGTTGACAGAAAACATGCCTCTCAGAAAGCATAGTTTTTGCTATGCCTCAGATAAATATGAAGTGGAAATGCTGGTAAGGGATTTCAAAACAACCACCCTACAACTCAAGGTTGCTGTCATTAGACCATGTATAATCTACGGTCCTAATGTGAGCAATTACCTTTCCCGATTTTTACTCAACTTGCCCGCCTTGCTGCAAATAAGGGGGAACCGTCCTGAGATGCAGTTTGTCCATGAGGACGATGTGGCTTCATTCTTTCTCTTGGTTTTTGACCGCGAGGCCGACGGCTATTTCCATGTAGCAGGAGAGGGGACAATTTCGACTGAAGAAGTAGCTCAAATAGCCGATCGCAAGATTTTTGCTCTTCCATCCTGGCTTGCCTATCCTTTGGTGGATATTCTGTATAAGCTGCACTTTCCCTTAATTGAGGCTCCCGCGCCCATGTTAGATTTTATTCGTTATCGCTGGGTGATCTCTACCCAGCAATCATGCCAAAAACTGAATTTCACACCTAAGTATACCAGCGCAGATGTAATACGCTCTCTGTGCAATATCTCCAGAATGCAGTCAACTTGAGCAGATGCAGAAACCAAGATGAGCGGTAACGGCAGAGTAGGGAACGGGCTGTTGACAACCTTTTTTTCTCTATGATATAGATGTATTTGGAAGCGATGAGCAGCTAACTGCCTCGCCACTTCATGGAGACAGGTAAATGAAAATTAAATTGCAGGTAATGGGTTATTTTTTAGGTGAGGCAGTTACATACCGGACTGAAGAGGAGCTTGCTGGAGACAGCATTTCTTTGGGAGATTTCTTTAAAAAGCTTGATAAAGAGAAAAAGCCCAAACGCAATTTTTTCAAGTCTATATCCAAAGAGCCTCACTCGTTTAATATCCTGATTAATAACGAGCGATTCTCCTTTAACGATGCCTCCCAAACTGAGTTACATAATGGCGATACAGTCTCTATTCTATCACCATTTGCAGGCGGATAAGTAATGAAAGCTAGTGAATTTTTTCCCATACCGAATATTGAAGAAGGAAGTAAGTTTCTTGCCATTCAGCCTCATCCCGATGATATAGAAATCTTTGCAGGAGGTTTTATAGCCTCAATGAGAGATAAAAAAAAGGAAGTAATTTATGTTACTGTTACTGATGGGCGGCTCGGAACTCTTGACCCCGGCTTAACTCCAGAGGAATTAGCCACAATAAGGAAAAAAGAAACGAAAGAAGCCGCTTCAGTGTTAGGAGTTAAAAAACACATCTTCCTTGGTTATACCGATGGTGATTATCTCTCCCACGAAGAATTAAGGCAGGACTTCATAAAATTAATACGGAAAGAAAAGCCCGATGGCATACTTCTTCCTGACCCCTGGTTACCTTATGAAGCTCACTTACAGCATACCCAGATAGGATTGGCAGGAGCTGAGGGAGCTATTTTCTCTATCATGCCGCATTTCAAACCAAAAGGAAATCCTCATCAGGTAAATTTCATTGCCTTCTATTGCACCAACACGCCAAATACTTTCATAGACATAACCCTCTATTTTGAAAAAAAACTTGAGGCGATCAAGAAACACAAAAGTCAGTTTTCTCCTCCTGTATTTCAAGTCTTTAGTACCTATCTTGATGTAAAGTCTAAAGAGCTTGGCGAAAGAAAAGATATGGAGAAAGCTGAAGCCTTCAAAGTTCTCAGTATCTATCATCTTCATGTCAATGTGGATACCGTGAATTGTTGAACTCTTTCGCTTCCTGTCATTCTGACCCTGAATCCTTCGCTTGCTGTCATTCTGAGCGGAGCGAAGAATCTCGCCACGCTCAGGACAGGCTCCGTGAAGGGGAAGAATCTCATAGTGCTCGGGTGGAAAAAAATCACTCTGACCCCTTTTTCCCTCTTGTCTTCTTCGACCGGTATTATAATCAAGGTCAGATGGAGACTGAGGTGTTACGACAAATCGGAGTGGTTAAAACTTTTTGGAAAAACTAAACTGTTATATTTTGCTTGCACTTTATCTCAATGTGGAAGTATAGCAATTAGTGGAAAGCAAAAAACTATAGTGCACCGTATTCATAAATAAGGTGATGTATTCATCGTTCTAATACGGTGCACTGCGGGGGGGGTTTTAGGGGGTTGAGCCCAACCCCCTATGGAGTTACAGGGAGGGAACCTGGAAGTTCCCGACCGCCATAGGGGCGGTAGCCCCTGTGGAAGTGGTGCATTTCCCTTATCAATTATTAGGAACCGTATTTATGAAATGCACCGCTAGTGGGGTAAAAGGAGATAAAGTGAAGGTAGTGGTGGCAATGAGTGGTGGGGTGGATTCTTCAGTTGCCGCCGTCATTCTTAAACAAGAGGGCTATCAGGTGATTGGTGCCACCATGCAAATTTGGCCGTCCAATAAGCAAACCAGCGAGGTAGACAGATTTAATGGTTGCTGTGGTCTCGGTGCCGTAGACGATGCCAAAAGAGTAGCTTATAGGCTGGGCATCCCTCACTATGTAATGAATTTCAGGGATATCTTCGATCAAAAAGTTATTGCTGATTTTTGTCAAGAGTATAGCCTGGGTAGGACACCGAACCCTTGTATTAGGTGCAACCAGTATATTAAGTTTGATGCCCTACTTGAGAAAGCTAAGGAGCTGGGGGCTGATTTTGTGGCTACGGGACACTACGCCAGGATAGAGAAGGATGAAGCCAATGGTAGATACCTTCTCAAAAAGGGGGTTGACCGACACAAAGACCAGTCCTATGTGCTCTATCCAGTAA